>JBEVLJ010000292.1:0-3219 GCA_040509195.1 Acidimicrobiia bacterium | reverse complement strand
GAACAACTTGCCGGTGATGTTGACCGGAGAGCCGTGCGTGAGGTGACCGCCCTGGTCGAGGCGCATTCCCATCACCTTGTCGCCCGGCTCGATGATGGCGAAGTAGGCAGCGAGGTTCGCGTTGGCGCCGGAGTGCGGTTGCACGTTGGCGTGCTCGGCGCCGAACAGCTCGCACACACGATCGATCGCGAGCTGTTCGACCTGGTCGATCACCTTGTTGCCGCCGTAGAAGCGGCGCTTCGGGTAACCCTCGGAGTACTTGTTGGTGAGCACCGAGCCCTGCGCGGCCATCACCGCGGGCGACGTGAAGTTCTCCGACGCGATGAGCTGGATGGTGTTGTTCTGACGCTCCGTCTCGCGCTGGATCAGCGCAGCGACGTCGGGATCGGTTGCGGCCACGGTGTCGAACGCGTCCGTCATGTGTTCCTCCGTCATGAGGTCTCCAGTGCGCTGATCTCGTCGACGCGGCGTTGATGACGGCCGCCCTCGAACTCGGTGGTGAGCCAGACGCGCAGGATCGCGTCGGCGAGGTCTTGGCCGACGATGCGCGCGCCGATCGACAGCACGTTGGCGTCGTTGTGTCGGCGGGAGTACTCGGCGGTGTAGAGGTCGTTGCAGAGCGCGGCACGCACGCCGTGCACCTTGTTGGCCGAGATCTGCTCGCCTTGGCCACTGCCGCCGAGCACGATGCCGCGATCGGCCCGGCCTTCGGCGACTTCACGGCCCACTCCAGCGCAGATCGGCGGGTAGTCGACTGCCTCCTCGGAGTCGGTGCCGAGGTCGATCACGTCGTGGCCATCCGTCTTCAACACGTCGATGAGGTGGCTCTTCAGGCGGAATCCCGCGTGATCCGAGCCGATCGCGATGCGCACAAGCTGCTCTCCGGCGTGGGTGAGGCTGGGGTCGTGGGGTCGCCGTCAGTCTAGGGAACCCGCGTAGCCTCAGCCGGAGTGTCGGATCGTGAGCTGCTCCCGAAGGTCACGCCGTATCTGTTGCGCCACGCCGACACGATGTGCGCGCGTCGCCTCGCCCACGAGTACGACGGTGGCGAGGCGTCGCACGACCCAGTGCATCGCTCCCGCGTGCGCGACGCGTTCCTCGCGGCCGCACGCGACGCGCACGCCGAGCTCGCCCGGCCGACCGCCGCGCAGTTCGACGGCCTGGGCGGAGATCCGGATGATGGGCTCGAGGCAGAGGAGCAACGCGTGCTCGCGCACGCGGCGCGCTGGTACGTGGCGCTCTTCGGCGACCGCGCCGCAGTGCTCCACGAACACGGGCTCGATGCGCCGACCGTGTCGAAGGCGCGCGGTGTTCGGATCGGCGGGTGGGTCGATCTCACGGTCGTCGACGCCGACGGCACCAAGGAGCTCCGCCAGCTCGAGTTGTGGGGTGGGCGCGCGCCGGTCGAGGATCCGCTCGAGCTTCCTGCGCTCCGGCTTGCGGTGTTGCGGTTGAGCCGATGGTGCGGTGACGAACCGCTGCGCGTCACGTGGGCCGATCTCGTCCACGGCGCGATGTGCGAACGAGTCGTGGACGTTGCCGCCGAAGTCCCCGCGTTGCGCGAGTGGTTCGAGGAACGCTTGGCCGTCGTGCGCGAACGCGTCGAGGAGCCGACCCCGGAACCGGGCGACGACTGCATGAGCTGCAAGTTCGTGTCGGGGTGCTCGGCGCACCCCACGGGCGCGCACTTCGGCCGCAAGCGCGACCACCTGCCCGGCATCATCTCGATCACACCCACGTCGTTGGGCGCATGGCGTCGGTGCCCACGCGAGTGGCACGACCGATACGTGTTGCGCGTGCCCCCGAGCGACGGCAACCCCGCGCCCGCGCACGGCCAACAGCTGCACGCGATGCTCGGGTTGATCCACGAGACCGGCACATGCCGCGACGACGCGCACGTCGACAGCGTGCTCGCGGCGCACGGCCTCGACCACGACGAACGCACTCGCGCGGAGATCGCCAACCATGTGCGGCGTTGCCCGGAACGCGCCACGGCCATCGGCCACGAGATCACCGCGGCGCGATTCCACCGTCTCCCTTTGCCGATGTTCATGGCCACGGCGCGCATCGACGCGTTGTGGTCGCACGACGGCGTGCTCGACGCGCGCGACTACAAGACCGGGCGCGTCTGGTCCGACGTGGTCGCGCACGACGAGCAAGCGCGCGTGCAAGCGTTCGTGCTCGCACCCCTCGCCGCGTCGATGGGTCTGCGGTTGCGGGTCGCGTTCGAACACCTCGCGCAAGAAGTGGTCGACGACCCCGTGGCGTTCGAGCCCGATGCCGACGACTTCGCCGCCATCGAAGAAGAGCTTCGACTCACCGTCACCGACATCCGTAGCGAGCAGTTCGACGGCGTGCGCGACGCCGAGGTGTGCGTGCGTTGTCAGTACCGCTCGATCTGCCCCGACTCCGCCACACCGAGCGAGCCGATCTGGCCGGCCGTCGAGGCGGAGGGCGACGACCTCCATCTCGAAGACCTCCACCTCGAAGAGCGCCATCTCGAAGAACCGGCGAACGGTCAGTAGCCTCCGCGCATGGCCTCATCGAGCGCTGCACCGAGCAAGGGCACGATGTTGTGGCGAGGCGCCACGCGCCGGTGCGCACGGTGCGGCAGCGGCCACTTGTTCCACCGTTGGTTCACCATGGTGGAGCGTTGCCCCGGGTGCGACCTCAAGTTCGAGCGCGAGCACGGCTACTTCGCCGGCGCGCTGGCGATCAACATCGGCGTCACGTCAGCCGTGTTCATCGTGGTGTTCGCCGTCGCGATCGCGCTCACCGCGCCGAACATCCCGGTGGGTCTGCTGCTCGCGATCCTCGTGCCGTTGATGATCATCGTGCCGGTGGTCGGCTACCCGTTCTCGAAGACGATCTGGGTCGCGGTCGACCGCGCGCTGCTCCAGCACCTGGATCGCAACGAACGCCTCGACGAACAGATCTGACCACGTCCTGCTCGAAACCGCGCCTCAGACCGTCGAATTTCGTCGGGATCTGGCGCAGTTTCGGGGTCAGGACTCGGGGTTGAGGTCGACGGTGAGGGTGAGGACGCCGTCGATGAAGGTCCAGGAGGCGTCACCGACGATGGCGAAGTCTTGGAAGTCGGCCGCGGCCTGGTCCATGAACCGTTGACGGTCGGGACCGGCGACGGGTGGCAGCGCACGGTCGCGCACCGCCGCGGCGCGTTCGCGGAATCGGGCGAGCATCGCGTCGACGTCGAGCTCA
>JBEVLJ010000291.1:0-3640 GCA_040509195.1 Acidimicrobiia bacterium | reverse complement strand
ACCCGAAGGCCACCAAGACCGACTCCGACGATGGTGACACCACCGTCGCGCTTGCCACCGTGCGAGCAGCGGTGGGGAACACCGTCGCCGCGGGAAGCTTCGAGACCGAGATCACCACGCACACCACGCACCCAGTGACGTACCCGGCAGGCCTCTGCGAGCGCGCGGCGAATTCCTCTTCAGCCGGTGGAGCTCTTTCCAGCGGAAGTCAGGGGGGCGGGATCACGGCAGGTGGGATTGCCACGTGTGCCAGCACCCCCAGCACGTCAGAACTCAACTCACGGGGTGTCGGCACGGTGAACTTCGACCCGTACGTGGCGCGCACGCGCCTGAGCCAACCGACGACCACGACGCTGTGGGTGACCCCCACGACGGTGTGGCTCGGCAGCGGCTCCGGAACGCCGCTCGCCGATTTCGCCCGCACCGTTCAAGGTGCCCTGGGCCCGAGCCAGGGCGCGTTGGCGATGATCGGGATGGCAAGCCCCGGCGGCGAGCTCAACCTTGCGCAAGCTGCCGTCGCGAACGCCACCGCAGCGGGAACGGTGTCGTCGACGACGTCGACGTCACCTATTACGACGTGACCATCGACATGTCGAAGCTCGTCGACGCGCCGAATCTGTCGGATGCGCAACGCGGCACGATCGAAGCGGCGTTGCCGCTGCTCGAGCGAGGCGGGTACGAGGGCACGACCGAGCACGTCGGGATCGACGAGCTCGGCTACATCCGCGAGATCACGGCCACCAACCACTTCACCGATGGCAGCACCGGAGTGCGCCACACGACCCTGCGCAATTTCGGCTGCGCCGAGCGGATCGCACCTCCAGGGCAGCCCACGCCGGCACCGGTCGAGCCGGGCTGCACGTCACCGATCCCACCGACCACCACGACCGTGCCGTCGACCACCACCACGGTCGCGCCAACGTCGTCGACGACCACGAGCACCTCCACGCCGGTCACCTCGGTTCCACCGTCGACCACGGTGCCGACCTCCAGCACCATCGTTCCGACCACGTCGACCACGTCGACCACGTCGACGACGAAGCCAGACGGCTGATCGGGCACGGCCTCGAGCCGGGACGAAGTCAGGCAGCGGCGAGCGCGCCGACGAACGCGCCGGGATCATCGAGCGAAACTCGGAGCACGCGCACGTGCACCGGGATCCCGACGACGCGCGCGCGGGCTGCCGGTTCGAGCTCCAAGCGCACGAGGCCCGACGACGAGCCATTCACCAACCAGCTCCCGCGCCACCCGTGCGCGCCCCAACCGAGCACACGGCCGTGGTCGAGCACCGCGCTGCGCACATCGGCGAGCGGCACCCGGAGTTGGAACGCCCAACTCAACTTCACCGATACTTGACCTTCGTCGAGGTCGACGTACGACTTCCGCGGGCTGATGCCCAGCCAGGCCATCGCGCGATTCGCTCCCGTGAACCGGATCGTGAACCTCCGCGCTGCCGTCATGTGCCTGCTCCTGTGCCGAGAGCTCGGTCAGGCCGACTTGCGGGCCCGCTTCGCCGGCGCGGCCTTCTTGGTCGTTGACACCTTCGCAGCTGGCTTCTTCGCGGGTCGCTTCTTCGCCGCCGCCTTCTTGACGGGCTTCGCCGACGCGGCGCGTGTCGGTGACGCGTTGGCACTCGCTGCGGCACCACTGCGCGCGAGGCTCGCCTCGAGCGCGGCCATGAGGTCGAGCACCTTGGCGGGCTCCTCCGGCGCATCGGCCACGAGCACCTCTTCGCCGGACGCCTTGCGATCGATCAACGCGAGCAGCTCCTCGCGGTACTCGTCGCGGTACTTCTCGGGATCGAACGTGGTGGCAAGCGAGCTCACGAGCTGGCGCGCCATCTCCATCTCGCGCTCGGTCGGCGCCGTGGCCGGTTCGGGGATCGCGCCCTCACGGTCGGCGGCGAGCACCTCGTCGGCGTAGCGCATCGTCTCGAGCACGAGCACGCCGTCGACGGCGCGGATCGCGACCAGCGACTCCTTCGAGCGCATCACGAACCGGCCGATCGCGACCTTGCCTTCTTCCTGCATCACGTCGGTGAGCAGGCGGTACGCCTTCGCCGCATCCTTGTCGGGCACGAGGAAATAGGGCTGCTCGAAGTAGACGGGATCGATGTCGGCGAGGTCGACGAAGTCTTCGATCTCGATCTGTCGACTCGCCTTCGGCGCGAGCGCCGCCAGCTCGTCGGCTTCCACCACCACGTAGTTGCCGCTCTCGAGCTCGTAGCCCTTCACGATGCGGTCGGTGGGGACTTCTTCGCCGGTCTGCTCCGACACGCGGCGGTAGCGGATGCGCGACGTGGTGCCTTCCTCGAGCTGGTGGAAGCGCACGTCTTGCGACTTGGTGGCCGACACGACGCGCACGGGCACGGTCACGAGGCCAAAGCTGACGGATCCGGTCCAGATGGCGTGAGGCACTGGTTGCTCCTGTTGCCGGTGATGCGGGTGTCGATCGAGATGAGAGGCGGGGCCACTACCTTCGCAGGTCGTGGCGGCTCGGGAAAAGGGTACGGGACGGGGCGGAAGCGCGACCCACGTCGACGTCGACGGTCGACACCTCCGGGTCACGAACCTCGAGAAGGTGCTCTACCCCGCGAGCGGCTTCACCAAAGGTGAAGTGATCGACTACTACGCCCGCATCGGGCCGGTCATGCTCCCCCATCTTGCGGGGCGACCGCTCACCATGGTGCGGCTTCCCGACGGCATCGGCGGTGAGCGCTTCTTCGAGAAACGGTGTCCGGGCCATCGGCCCGCATGGATGCCGACTGTGCCCCTCGACGCCGAGTCGGCGATCCAGTCGTGCTGCGTGTCGGAGCTCGCCGGTCTCGTGTGGACAGCCAACCTCGCCGCGCTCGAGCTGCACACGCCGCAAGCGCGCGCCGACGATCCACTTCGTCCCACTGCGATGGTGTTCGACCTCGACCCGGGTGCGCCGGCCGACGTGGTCGCGTGCGCGGCCGTCGCCCTCGAGCTGCGCACACTGCTCGACCAACTCGGGCTGCACGCGGCAGTGAAGACCTCGGGATCCAAGGGATTGCACCTTTCGGTGCCGCTGCACCCCGAGGCCGACGCCGAAACCACGAAGTCGTTCGCGCTCGCGCTCGGCAGCTTGCTCGAGCAGCGCGACCCACAGCGCGTCACCGTCACCATGGCCAAGGAGCAACGACCCAACAAGGTGTTCGTCGACTGGAGTCAGAACGACCGGCACAAGACCACGGTCTGCGCGTACTCGCTGCGCGCGACGCCAGAGCCCAGCGTGTCGACACCGCTCGCATGGGACGAGGTGGAGGTGATCGCCGACGGCAACGCCGCGGCGGCGCGCTTCTCCCCCGCCGACGTGATCGCGCGCGTCGAAGAACACGGCGATCTCTACGCCGACAGCCTCGCCGAGGATCAGGTGCTCCCCGACCTCGGTTGACCCCGACGACGGCAACTGCGTCCAGGAGCGACGGATTCTGTCGGTTCCTGACGCAATTTCGGACGGGGGGATTGGATCAGACGACGGGACGGTCGGGGTGTTCGATCGTGATGCCGAGGGCGGCGAACGCACGAGCGGCGAGCGGAATCATGGCGTCGGAGCTCACGACCGATCCGCGGAGGCCGTCGAGACCTCGCAGTTCGTCGACGTCGCATTGGTCGAA
>JBEVLJ010000290.1:0-3647 GCA_040509195.1 Acidimicrobiia bacterium | reverse complement strand
GTGATCGCGGTGCTCGAGCCGGGCGCGTCGGTCACGCGTCGGCTCACACCAGGAGGTGCCGGCGCCGCGTCGGTCGCCGCGCAACTCGAGGCGGCTGAGACGCAGCTCCACGATCAAGGCCGCTGGTTCCCGGCTCCCGCCAACGCGACGGCAGATCCAGAGGAGTGACGGCGCGGCGCGGGCGGGTGCTGTCGCGGGCGTTCTACGCGCGTGATTCGCTCGACCTTGCGCCGCTGCTGCTCAACAAGCTGTTGGTGCGCGACGACCCGGACGTCGGACGTCTCGCGGCACGGCTGGTCGAGGTCGAGGCGTACCGCGGTGCCGTCGATGCGGGCAGTCACGCGTACCGCGGCCGCACCCCGCGCACGACCACGATGTTCGGCTCGCCTGG
Organism: Acidimicrobiia bacterium; assembly: GCA_040509195.1. Taxonomy (GTDB): domain Bacteria; phylum Actinomycetota; class Acidimicrobiia; order IMCC26256; family DASPTH01; genus DASUMF01. The sequence goes on along the minus strand of JBEVLJ010000290.1, from coordinate 3,256 downwards.
CCACCTGTACGTGTACTTCACCTACGGCATGCACTGGTGCGCCAACGTCGTGGCCGATCACGACGACGAGGATGCCGGCGCGGTGTTGCTGCGCGCGGCGATCCCCGTCGACGGGATCGACGTCATGCGGCTGCGGCGGCCGGCAGCGAAGCGCGATCGCGAGCTGTGCGCCGGCCCGGCCCGGCTCTGCCAGGCGTTCGGCCTCACGGGTGTGGATGACGGCACCGATGTGACACGCGGGTCGCTGCGCATCGTCGACGACGGCGTCGCACCACCTGCCGATCCATTCGTCAGCACCCGCATCGGGCTGGCCAAGGGACGCGGCGACACCTTCCCCTGGCGCTACTGCGTCCCGGGCGATCCGCATATCAGTCGCGCGCCACGAGGTACGCCCAGGTAGCGTCTGCGGGTCATGGCTGCCACCGACTTCGTGGTGAACGAAGCGCACGACCGGCTCATCAACGAGACCGAACTGGCGCGCAAGCTCGCGCTGGGTCGCCCGTTGCGCGTGAAATTGGGCATCGACCCCACCGCGTCCGATATCCACCTCGGGTTCGCCGTCGTCCTGCGCAAGCTGCGCCAATTCCAGGAGCAGGGCCACACCGCGGTGCTGATCCTGGGCGACTACACCGCGCAGATCGGGGATCCGTCGGGGCGGTCGGCCACCCGCCCTCGTCTGACGAAGGAGCAAGTCGACGAGTACGCAGCCACGTACGTGGAGCAGTTGCACCAGATCCTGCTGCCGGAGCCGCTCGAGATCCGTCGCAACAGCGAGTGGCTGGCGCAGATGGACATCGAAGACGTGCTGAAGCTCACCGCGCGCACCACCGTCGCCCGCATGTTGGAGCGCGACGACTTCGCCAAGCGCTACGACGCTGGCGCCCCGATCTCGGTGATGGAGTTCCTCTACCCGCTGCTGCAGGGCTGGGATTCGGTGATGGTCGAAGCCGACGTCGAGCTCGGTGGCAGCGACCAGCTGTGGAACTTCCTGATGGCCCGTCAGCTCCAGGAGCAGGAGGGCCAAGAGGCGCAGGTGGTGCTCACCATGCCGCTGCTCGTGGGGCTCGACGGCGAGAAGAAGATGTCGAAGTCGCTCGGCAACTACGTGGGAATTGCCGACGCGCCGGGGGAGCAGTTCGGCAAGCTGATGTCGCCCCCCGACGAGCTCATGGGCCAGTACTTCGACCTCGCCACCGCCTGGCCACTCGAGCGCTCGGCGCAGGTGAAGGCCGAGGTGGCGTCGGGTGCGCTGCGCCCAGTGGACGCCAAGCGCCTGCTGGCCCGCTCGGTGGTCGAGCTGTACCACGGTCGCGGTACCGGCGAGGCGGCCGAGGCCGAATTCGACCGCGTGTTCAAGGCCCACGACGCCCCGAGCGAGATCGACGAGGTGGTCATCCCGACCGACGAGCTGCGCGACGGCAAGATTCGCCTGGCCCGAGTCGTGGCCATCGCGTTTCCCAAAGCGGTGCCGTCCAACAAGGAAGGGCGACGCAAGATCGAGCAGGGCGGGGTGAAGCTCGACGACGTCGTGGTCGACGACCCGGATGCTGAGCTCACGCCCGCCGAGCTCGACGGCGTGCTGCTCCAGCTCGGCCGCCGCAACTGGGCCCGTCTCCGCGCCTGATCACCGGGCGGAGAGTGGTTCCCCTGTGAGCGAAATCGCTACCGATCGGGTGCATTCCGCGGAACGCACCCGCGCACCATTGGTCAGCTGCGGAGCGTGCGGTCGAACAGCGCAAAGATGCGCTCGTAGTGGCGTTCGCAGGCGTCGCGGTCGAAGGCGCCCTCACGGCTGGGGAAGGCGAAGCCGTGGTGCGTGCCGGGGTACCACTCGATCCGGTGACGGACGGTGGTGGCGGCAAGCTCACGTTCGAGTGCGGCGATCATCTCGGGTGGTGCGTACTCGTCGTGCTCGGCGCAGCCGAAGTAGAGCTCGCCCGTGATCTGGTCGGCGAACTGCGCTGGCGAGGTGTCACCGCTCAGGTTCACGCCGTAGAACGATGCTGCGGCCTGGATCCGCTCGGGGAACAGGCCCGCTGCGGCATATGCGAACGGTCCGCTCATGCAATAGCCCACCACGCCGACCCGCTCGCCGTCGGCGGCTGGATCGGCGTCGACGTGAGCGAGCGCCGCGCCCACATCGGTGGCGAGCGTCGTGAAGTCGAGCGATCTCATGTGGCCGATGAGCTGCTCGCCAGTCTGATCCGGCTTGCCCGAGAACACGTTGAACTCGCGTGTCCGCCGGTAGTAGAGGTTCGGGAGGATCACGTAGTAGCCCGCCGTACCGATGCGCCGGGCCATGTCATGGAGCTCTTCGCGCTTGCCCGGTGCGTCCATGAGGAACAGCACCACGGGATGCGGGCCGCCTTCTTCAGGGTGCGTGACGAACGTGTTCATCGCGCCGTCCGCCGTCGTGAGGTCGAGGTGCTGGTCGATCATCGGGCGGCTACAGCGAGGCCAGCGCGACGACGCCGGCGAAGCCGAGGGCGAAGATCACCACGACCGCCGTCCAGAACATCCAGCCCTTGCCCTTGATGCCGAAGTTCCCGGCCACGTCCGCCTCGGCGCGCTTGCGGGCGTACCGCTGCTCCTGCGGCGTGCCCACCTTGGGCAGGTGGTGCTGATCCTTGCGCTTCTTGCCGCTCGATCCCATGGCGGGCGAGAATACACGCGAGAAATACGCGGCCCCGGCTTGCACTTGCTGTTCACGACCCGTACACTCACCAGTCCGCTCACACGACGGTCCGGCCTCGCCGAACCGCTCCTGCAGCGGATTGACACCAACACCGCCCGCTGATCGCAGCCCTCCGGGGAGCACGATCACCTAGGTCCGGCGGTGAGTGTCCTCTCGGCACGCATGCGGTCATCCAGCCGCGACTGTGTCGGGGACTCGGCTCCTTGAAAACGGAATAGTGACGCCAAAAGCCAGTGCGGGCGTCGTCGTCGACTGTGGTGAGCGCAAGCTCGCCCCGCTTGACGGAGACGTTCACCTGCAATTCCGCACGGTGAGACTTCCGGTTCGCCGGAGGCCATCGTGCAACGTTGCCACACCCGTTCAGTGATCGGGGAGTGGCAGCTCTCAGATTGAGGACCGCTTCCGCAAGCCCGGAAGATGGTCGTAGATCTCGATGGAGAGTTTGATCCTGGCTCAGGACGAACGCTGGCGGCGCGCCTAAAACATGCAAGTCGAACGAGAAGCCCGGGCTTGCCCGGGTGGACAGTGGCGAACGGGTGAGTAACACGTGAGGAACCTGCC
>JBEVLJ010000289.1:0-4264 GCA_040509195.1 Acidimicrobiia bacterium | reverse complement strand
ACAAGGACCAAGCGGTCCTTGCCGCGTCGTTCCAGGACTGCGTGCTCATCGACGTTGCCATGCAGGTCGCGCCCGACATCGAAGTGGTGTTCCTCGACACGCAGTACCACTTCGCGGAGACGCTCTGGTACGTCGAGCAGGTGCGTGAGCGCTACGACCTCAACCTGCGCGTGATGGAACCGCTCGTCGCACCCGACAACCTGTGGCAGACCGACACCAACGAGTGCTGCGCGATGCGCAAGGTGGAGCCGCTGGCGCGGGCGCTCGAAGGCAAAGCCGCCTGGCTCACCGGTCTGCGCCGCGACGAGGCGTCGACGCGAGCGAACGCACCGATCGTCGGCTACGACATCGGGCGGGGCATCGTGAAGGTCAACCCGATCGCCACGTGGAGCCACGCCGACATCGACGCGTACGTCGCGGATCGTGAGCTGCTGCAGCACCCGCTGAGCTCGAAGGGCTACCCGTCGATCGGGTGCTGGCCGTGCACGCAGCCCGTCGCCGAGGGCGACGACCCGCGCGCGGGTCGCTGGGCCGGGAGCGGCAAGCTCGAGTGCGGCCTCCACGGCTGGCCCAACCAAGACTGAACGTCACTGGGCGGCCTGACCGCTCACGTGCGCAGCGGGCACGTGGCCTGCGAACGTCAGGTCGCCGACTCGCTCCCCGCTAGGGTCAGCGCTCATGCCGCGCGTCACCGGAGGGTCACTCGAAGCGCATCGTCGTGATGCGACCACGCGTGTCTTCGAGGCGTTCGCGAAACTGATGTACGACCGCGGCTACGACGCGATCACGCTCGCCGACATCGCCGAGGCGGCGGGCATGGCGAGAACGTCGATGTACAACTACTACCCGTCGAAGGAAGCCCTGCTCGTCGCGTACACCGACCGCGAGATGACGCAATTCGTCGACCAGCTCCGGCTCGAGCTCCACCGCGCCGAGGGTGCGATCGCACGACTGCAGGTGTTCGTGCGGCTGCAACTCGAGTACTTCGCCACCCACCACCTTCCGCCGGGGAACGCGCTGCGCGACGTGCTCTCCGACGATGCGTTCCGCAGCATCGCCACGCACGCACGAACGCTCGACGGGATCATCCGCGGCATCCTCGAAGAGGGCGCGTCCGACGGTTCGTTCCCGCGCGAGATCGTGGAGGACCCCGACACCGTGCCGCTCGTGATGTCGTGCGTCAACGCCCGTCGCGTGGAGCCTGGCGCCGACGGTGACCTCGACGCAACGATCGAGGCCACCGTCAGGTTCGTGCTGAGGGCAGTCGGCGTGCCCGGGAACGTCAGCTCTTCTTGACCTTGTAGTCGAAGGCGAGCGTGATCGGCGTGGGCGGCTTGATGGCGTCGTTCGAGCTGCCGGTCGCCTTGAAGAACGCACCCAGGTCGGCTGCGGCGGTGATGATCGCGTCGGAGAACACCGTCGGCGCAGCGGTCACCTCGACGTGCTTGGTGGTCGTGTTCTTCTTGGTGGTGGTCGGGGCCGCACCCGTGATGTCCACCACCGTGATGCGCGTCGCGGTACCGAACGCGGCACCGCCCGCCGGACGCGACGACACCTCAGCCGTGAGTGTTCCGGCGCCCGTGGCATCGAGGGTCACGACCGGGTTCGCGTACTTGAAGGCGTAGTTGCCCGAGTTCGTGTTGCCGAACACCAGCGCACCCTTGAACGACAGCGTCGTGGCATTCGTCTTCGTGTCGAAGGTGCCCGTGCCGTCGGAGAACGTCCAGCCCGATGTCGCGTTGAACGTCGCGGGCGGCTCCGCCGTGCGCGCCTCGGACAGACTCGACACGGCCGGGTTCGCACCGTTCACGTACTGCGAGACGGTCCACGTCAGCGTGCCCGCGGTTGCCTTGGTCGTGGTGCTCTTCTTCGTCGCGGCGCCCGCACCCGGCACGAGCAGCACCCCGAGCGCGAGCGCGCCGACGACCACCGCGGCCAGAGAGCGAACGGATCGCCGTGCTGCCGGTTGCCCGTCAGTCAGGGCCGTTGCGTGCATGTTGCTCCTCCTGGGTCTTCCCACATCTGTCCGCTGGGCCCGGATCAGCCGAGCTCGAGCGGCTGGCGCTTGCGCTGACGCTGGGCGGCCACGATGGCACCGGCACCGAGGATCACCATCACGCCACCGAGCAACGCCAGGTTGGCGCTGCTCCCGTTGCTGCCGGTGAAGGCGAGCGTGCGGGCGCCGGTCACGCTGAACTCGCCGGAGAGCTGTGCGCGGCTCGAGCTGATGCCGCGCACCTCGACGTGGTGCGTGCCCACCGGAACTGCCGTGGTCACGGTGAACGTGTAGACCACGTTGCCGTTGCCGTCAGCCCGCGCGGCGCCGATGAAGATCGGGTCGGAGTGCACCCACACCTCGACCTGCTCCCCTGGCGTGAAGCCATCGGCCGTCACGGTGAGCGACTCACCGTGTGCCACGGTCGTCTTGTTCAACGAAGCGAGCTTCGGTCCGGTCGGCGAGTCGCCGTCGGGCACGTCCTGGAACGTGATGGCGAAGGTTGCCGGGTCGAACGGGGTGCCCGTGGTGTAGAAGCCGTCGAAGGCAGGCGCACCACCGCTCGCGAGCTTCGACGACACGTTCTGCCACACGAGGCTGGTGCCGACGACCACGGGCGTGATGCCCGACAGATCGAGGTCTGCGATCACGATGTCGTCGTACAGGTCGACCGCGGTCGAGCTCAGCGCCGTGTTCGTGATGTCGCCGACAATCTGGCCGGCGTTGCCGTTCGTGACGACGACGTGCAAGTCCGAGATCGTCATGTCGAGTGCGCCCGAGTGACCGGTGAAGTGGACCGAGCCATCGAATGCTGCGTCGACGTTGCTGCCGTCGTACTCGTCACCCGTCGCGTCGAGCGGGAAGTGGAACGTGCCGTCCGGGTTCGTGGTCGCACCGCCGGCGGTGGTGATCGCACCGTTGGCAGGCCCCGTGAGGATGTAGCTGCGGAACGACTGCTTCACACCCCAGTCGAGACCGCCCCCGAGCACCGGGTTGGTCGGCACCTCGGGCTCGGGTTCGGGCTCGACCACTGGCGGCGCGGCCGCGAACGTGATCGGCGTGAGGAACTCGTGCGCGGCGTTCATCGCGCCACCTGCCGCGTACACCGCGATGCCGTAGCCACCTGCAGTCGTGCCACCCGGTGCAACGGGGAGCTCGACGGAGAAGGAGCCGTCGGCCGCGAGCGTGCCGAACGCCGAGTTCGTGCTCGTGGGGTCGAGGATGGCTCGTGACGCCGCGGGCAGCACCCACTTGCTCGCGAGTTGCTCACGGTTGGCAGCGGGCGCAGCGGCTGACGGCTTCCACGGCTCGGTGAAGCGACCGAACACCACGTACACGCCGGTCGGCTGACCGCTGAGCGGCGGGGCCGTGCCGACGTTGGCGGCCGGGTCGAAGTCGGTGCCGGTCACGGTGACGGTCTCACCGGCGTCAGCGAGGTTGGTGGTCTTCGACACGCCGACGTTCGGCGTCCACACCTTCGGCGGCACGAAGTCGAACGCCACATTGATCGGAGCCGGAGCCTTGCGAGCGTCGCTGCCTGAACCCGTCTCCTGGAAGAACGCCGCGGTACCGAAGGGCGTGACCGCGTCGATGAACGACTGCGGGAACTGACGCCACGCGGGGTTCGCGGCGCCGGTGCGGAGGAGGTAGTCGGGGTTCACGGTGAACTCCACGTGACCCGGGGTGACGGTCGACGAGGTCACGGTGAAGGTTGCGATCGTCACGCCCGTGACCGGCGTGCCATACGCGGGCAGCGGGTCACCCGGCGCGACCGGCGGTGAACGGAACGACACGTCGGCCTGCAACGTGCCCACGCCACCCGCGTCAATCGCGAGGACCGGGTTCGCGAGCTTCAGCGCGAAGTTGCCAAAGCCGGTGTTCCCCATGATCGCGGAACCGCTGTACGTCATCGACGTGGCGCCGGTGGTCGGGTCGTAGGTGCCCGTGCCGCCCGTGAACGTCCAGCCCGTCGCCGCCGTGAACGTCGTGGGCGCGTCCGACGAGGTGGTCTGCGACAAGCTCGTCGCCGACGGCGTGGTGCTCGACGCGTAGCTCGACACCGCCCACGTGAGACTGGCCGCACTCGCCGGCTGCGCCGCGTCCGCCACGACCTCGCCGCCGGCAGGTCCGACGATGTCATCGCCGTGTGCGCCGATCGACTGCCCGATCAAGACACCGAAGGCGAGCATCCCCACCACCAGGGCCACGAGCGAGGCACGAACGCCTCGCCTCGTGTTGCTGACCACCGTTTCCATTGCGATTCCCTTC
>JBEVLJ010000288.1:0-2763 GCA_040509195.1 Acidimicrobiia bacterium | reverse complement strand
GATTCGGGGCGGCTCAGGCCGTGGGTGAAGCCGCCGCCGACTGCGTTGCTCAGATGACGAACTGGTTGTTGCCCGCGACGACCGTCACGTCTTGACGGCCGAACTGCGTGGCCCCATCGCCGGAGTCCCAGTCGTAACGAATCTGGTACGCACCGACCGGAATGTCGCTGAAGCTCACGGTGCCGTTGGCGCCGCTGCCGCTGAACGTGCCGCCGGCGCCGACCAACCTGGCGTTGACCGTGACGCCGCCTTCCACAGCGCTGTTCACGGTGACGGTGACCGACCCGGCAGTCGCGACCGCAGGTGCGGCAGGTGCGGCAGGTGCGGCCGGTGCGGGTGCTGTGCCAGCGACGACCGACGTGGTCGCACTGGCGCTCGCGCCCTTCGTGGTGTCGGCGGCCGCCGCGACATCCACCGAGCCCTTGCCGTTCGACGTGCTGCCGACAGTGACGAGCGCGCCCACTCCGACGGCGAGGATCGCGACGCACCCGAAGGCGCCGGCGCCCTGCATCACGCGTCGACGACGTTGCAACGTGCCGGCACGGCGGCGCACGGCCTCACGGGTCGGACGGCCCGCGCCAGGCGGGGTCGGGTCCGAGAGCGACTCGAATTCGAAGGGGTTCTCGGTCGTCATCACGCCACCTCCTGGGCTGGGCCCAGCGTCGAGCGCAGCGCCGCGAGGCCGCGGGCTGCGTGGACTTTCACCGAGCCGGTGGAGCAACCGAGTGCCTGGGCCACATCGGCCTCGGGCAGGTCGGCGAGGAACCGCAGCACGAGGACCTCCCGCTGGCGCTTCGACAACGTCGAGAGCGCGCGGTGCAGGTCGATGCGCAGCGAGTTCGGCTCAGGTGTGGTGGTGTCGGGCGCAACACCCGAGGAGATCCGGCTCGTCTTGCGCCAGGTGTCGATCGCGAGGTTGCCGGCGACGCGGACGACCCACGCCTCCGAGTACCCGCGCACCTTGCGCCAGTGCACGAACGCACGCGCGAGGGTTTCCTGGGCAACGTCTTCGGCTTCGCTCCGCCGCCCGATGAGCTGGTACCCGACGCCGTAGGCCCGGGTGTACAGCTCATCGAACTGCTCTTCGAAGCTGAGGTCGATCGCGCTGGGAGCTGCCACCGACTCTGCCGTCTCGACGAGATCGATGTGCTGCCCGGCGCTCTCCGCGCTCACTCGTTGCACTCGTGAAACCACGGTGCGTTTTGCCTCCGTTGTGACGCCCACGAGAAGAATACGCTCGAAGGGACTCTGGGGTTGACACGCATCGCAAGAATTTGCACCCAGCGTGACATCCGCTGCCCGAGAACACGCTCCGAGGCAGCGTCGTAACATCGTGGCGTGGCCGACGACCTCTTTGCTGCCGCGGTGCGTGACCGCCTCGAAGGCCGGGCGCCACTGGCGGCGCGCCTGCGTCCCCGTTCGCTCGACGAGGTGGTGGGTCAGGAGCAGCTGCTCGGCCCCGGACGCCCGCTCCGCGTGCTGATCGAGGGCGATCGGCTCTCGTCGGTGGTGCTGTGGGGACCGCCCGGCACCGGGAAGACCACGATCGCGCGCCTGGTGGCCGGCGCCACGTCGAAGGCGTTCGAACCGCTCTCCGCGGTGACCGCGGGTGTGAAAGATGTGCGGGAGGTCGCGGAGCGTGCCCGCGCTCGCCTCGGCGAGCAGGGCCGCGGCACCATCCTCTTCCTCGACGAGGTCCATCGCTTCAGTCGCACCCAGCAAGACGCCCTCCTCCCGCACGTGGAGGAAGGGCTGATGGTGCTCATCGGCGCCACCACCGAGAACCCCTTCTTCTCCCTGACCAGCCCGTTGCTGTCCCGCAGCACGCTGTTCCGCCTCGAGCCGATCACGCCCGACGCCCTCGCGATGCTGTTGCGGCGAGCGCTCGCCGACGACGACCGGGGCCTCGGCAGGGAGAAGCTCGCGATCGAGGTGGACGCGCTGCACCACCTCGTCGACCGCGCCGAGGGCGACGCCCGTCATGCACTCACCTCGCTCGAAGTCGCCGCGGCCCTCGCGGCGGAAGGCGGGCGCTCGGTGATCGGGCTCGGCGACGCCGAGAGCGCGCTGGCAATGCGGGCGCTCCAGTACGGCGACGACGAGCACTACGACGTGTTGTCGGCGTTCATCAAGAGCATTCGCGGCTCCGACGTCGACGCCGGTTTGTACTGGCTCGCCCGGATGGTGGAAGCAGGGGAGGATCCGCGCCTGATCGCGCGCCGCCTCGTGATCCTCGCGTCCGAAGACGTCGGCATGGCCGACCCCATCAGCCTCGTGGTCGCCGATGCCGCCGCCCGCGCGGTGGAGTTCGTCGGAATGCCCGAGGCCGGTCTCAACCTCGCGCACGCGGTCGTGCACCTCGCGAACGCGCCGAAGTCGAACAGCTCGGCAGCCGCGTGGTGGGCCGCGCAGGCCGACGTGAAGGATCGTCCCGCCGGTGAGGTGCCTCGGCATCTGCGGGACTCCCATTATCCTGGCGCCAGCAAATTGGGCCACGGCGCGGGGTACGTGTATCCGCACGACGAGCCGGGAGGGCACGTGGAGCAGCAGTACCGCCCCGACGAGCACGACTCGCCGTATTGGACGCCCACGGGCCGCGGTCGCGACGTCGATCGTCGACCGGGCGCCGGGTCGAACGCGGTGGACGGCGAATGACCGGCACCGAGTGGGCCGTCGTCATCGGCGTGCAGCTGTGCCTGGTGGTGCTGGTGGTGCTCGTGGTGGCGATCGTGCGCCTCGACCGGGCACGCGCCGATCTGGTGG
>JBEVLJ010000287.1:0-5262 GCA_040509195.1 Acidimicrobiia bacterium | reverse complement strand
GATGAACTGGCTGGGGGAGCCGCGGCGCGACTCGTGCAACCCGGTCCGATCGCGGAGATGCTGGCGCCGAACCTCAAGGACGGTGGCGGTGGGCTGCGCGACATCCAGGCGCCGGGCTGGGTTGGTTGGGTGCTCGGCGCCACCGTCGCTCCTGCATCGGGATCGTCACGCGATCTCCCGGAGGGCTTGGCCGGCGAGGGCTGGAGCCATGGTGTCCACGCGCTCGCCGCGCAGGGGTTCCTCCGCGATGGCGACGTGCAACGCCTGCGCGACGCACGCGACCTGCTGCTCGACGCGCGCGTCGCGCTGCATCGGGTGAGTGGCGGGAAGTCGGAGCAGCTCACGCTCCAAGACCAGGACGCGGTCGCGCAGCTCCTCGGGGTGTCCGACTCCGACGTGTTGTTACGATCGATCGGCGAGGCCGCGCGCGCGGTGACGTGGATCGGGACCGACCTGTGGACGCGTCTGCGGTCGGCGGAGCGGGGCCCGACCGGTCGTGGACCGGGTGAGCACCGCGTCAATGACCTGGTCACGTTGCGCGACGGACGAGTGTGGCTCGCGCGCGACGCGACGATCGATGCGGCAACGGCACTGGCCGTCGCTGCGCGCGCGGCGGAGCTCGGCGCGCCGTTCGAGCGCGACACGCTCGAGCGCCTCGCCACGCTGAACGAGGTGGAGTGGACCCCAACCGCACGCGAGGAGTTCATCGCTCTCCTGCGCGCCGGGCGTGGCGCCATCCCGGTGTTCGAGACGCTTGATCACGAGGCCCTGCTCGTCCGCCTGCTTCCTGAGTGGGCGCACGTGCGCGCGCGGCCGCAGCGGAACGCGTATCACCGGTTCACCGTCGACCGGCATTCGCTGGAAGCGGTCGCCGAGTGCGTGGCGGTGCTCGACGACGCGGTGGTCGATCAGGCGGGTGGCCCCGATGGTGGGTTCGACGCACGGGTGGCGGGTCAGGCGCGGCCTGACGTGCTGTTGCTCGCCGCGCTCCTCCACGACGTGGGCAAGGGTCGGCCGGGTGATCACTCGGTCGTCGGGGTCGAGTACGCACGGGCCATCGCCGAGCGCATTGGGCTCGATGACCAGGGCACCGACGAGCTCTCGTGGTTGGTGCGCAATCACCTGCTGCTCGCCGACACCGCGACGCGACGCGACTTGTCGGACGAAACCACGATCAGCCGGTTCGGCGAAGCGGTCGCGACCACGGAACGGCTGGACGCGCTCTACGTGCTCACGCTGGGCGACTCGCGAGCCACCGGCCCCGCGGCGTGGAGCACCTCGAAGGCCGCGCTCGTGCGCGAGCTCTACAGCAAGACGCGCCAGTGGCTCACCGACGGGGTCGTGCAGTCCGACACCGTGCGCGCGGACCAACTGCTCGCCGAGTTCGCTGATCTCCGCGCCGCGCGCGTCCCGGCGGTGCGGTGGCAGGAGGCCGGTCACGGGATGTTGCGCTGCGTCGTGGTCGCTCCCGACCGCACGGGTCTGCTCGCGACGGTGACCGGCTCACTCACGCTGCTCGGCTTCGACGTCGAGCACGCCGCCGCCTTCACCGATGACAGCGGGATGGCGGTCGAGACGTTCACCGGCGCGCACCGCTTCGGCCGCCTCGACACCGACGACGAACGCGCGCGCGCGTCGGCGGCGGTGCTCGCCGCACTCGACGGCGACGTGGGCCTCGACCAGGGCCTGCGCGATCGCGCACAGCGGTATCGCACCGCGGTCACGCGACCGGACCAGCGCAACATCCGCGTCACGATCGACAACGACGCATCGAAGGCAGCGACCCTCGTCGAGGTGTTCGCGCCCGACGACGTCGGCGTGCTGGCGCGCGTTGCTGCGGTGTTCGCGGGTCTCGGGCTCGACGTGGGCCAGGCGATCGTGTCCACGCACGGCGACCGCGTCGTCGACGTGTTCTATCTGCGCGACGCACGCGGCGCCAAGATCGTCGACGATCGCACGCTCGACGAGTTGCGCTCCACCGTGCTCGAGCGGCTCGCGAGCGAAGTTTCGCTCGACTGATCGCAGGCGCGGTCGCGTCGATCTAGGCTCCGGCGCGTGAGCGAGCCGTTCAACCCCACTGCCGCCGACCTCCTGCGCTGGGCCGAGACGCTCTCGGCCGTGGCGCGCACCGGGCTCGGCTTCACCCAGAGCCTCTACGAGCAGGAGCGGTTCCAAGAGGTGTTGAAGGTCGCGGCCGACATCCGCGCCGCGGCCATCGAGGAAGCCGAAGCCGACGCGTTGTTCGAGGAGTGGCTCGACACCGTCGGCCAGGGCACCGCGGGGTACGTCACCCCGAAGGTGGCCGTCGCCGCGATCGTCGCCAACGACGCGGGCGAGATCCTGCTCACCCAGCGCGCCGACAGCGGTGTGTGGCTGTATCCGGTGGGTTATGCCGATCCGGGCTACTCGCCGAGCGAGATCGCGGTGAAAGAGGTGTACGAGGAGACCGGCATCGAGGTCGAGCCGATCGCCCTGATCTCGGTGCTCGACGGCCTCCGCCTCGGGTTCGCCCACTTCCCGCTGTACACGATGTTGTTCCACTGTCGAATGATCGGCGGCGAGCTCGAGGGCCACCCCCTGGAGACCCGTGCGGTGGGTTTCTACGCCCGCGACGCACTCCCCGTGCCGGTGGCCGGCGTGCACCGATGGGGCGCGCTCGCGTTCGCCGCGATCGACGGTCGCGCCCTGCCCTGCGACTTCGACCCCCCCAGAACGCCTCCCTGGCGCGGCTGACGGACAGCGGGCCTGGCACCCGCAGCGGCACGAACCACAGAGGAGCAACGCTGTGTTTCGCCGCACCCCCATCACCGAGGACCTCGAGCTGGTCGAACAGCTTGATCAGCTTCCGGCTTCAGTGAGCTCTGCCATCGTGTAGAGGCCGCGCAGGTCGAGGCCGTGATCGTCGAACACGCCACTTGCTTCGGGAGGCCGACGGTCGATCACGCAGACCGCATGTTCGACGATCGCACCACGTGCGCGGAGCTCGTTGGTCGAGATGATCACCTGACCGCCCGAGGTGATGACGTCTTCGACGACGAGCAGTCGCATGCCGTCGAGGTCGCCGCCCTCGGCGAGTCGGCACGTGCCGTAGGTCTTTGCTTCCTTGCGCACGAAGAACGCGGGGAGACCGGTGATCTGCGACAGCACCGTGGCGATCGGCACGCCACCGAGCTCCAACCCGGCGAGCGCGTCGACGCCGTCGGGTACGAGCGGTGCCAGCTGCTCACAGATCGTGCGCAGCAACACCGGATCCGATTCGAACAGGTACTTGTCGAAGTACTCGTTGCTCACCACGCCCGACCGCAGGGTGAACTCACCGGTGAGGTGGGTGCGGTCGTAGATGGCACGTGCCGTGTCGGCGCGGTTCATTGCGATCATCCTCCTGCAGTGTTGAGCTCGGCGAGCAGCATCTCGACGATCGACACCGCGCCATCAGCGCGCTCCCACTCCGCGCCGATGCGATCGTGGTCGACCAAGCCCACCGAATCGGGCGCGACACCGAGACGATCAGTCGCGGCGTGCGCGAGGACGGCGGGCTCCAGGTCGTCGCCGTAGGGCACGAAGCATTCGAGGCCGTCCCAGAGCGAGCGAAGCGTGCGCGTCTCGTCGCCGAGCGTCAACGAGTCTTCGCCGGCGCCGGTGCCGAGGATCGTGACCACGCGCTCCCATACGTCGTAGTGCGACATGCCGGCGGGGGTGCGGAAGCCGGCGGTGGGGTGCAGCCGCCACTCGAACGTGGCCTCGGGCGACTCGGCTTCGACCAACCAGGTCTGCGTGCCGTTGAGGTAGCTGTCGACGGGCAGGCCGAGGTGCTCGTCGAGTGCGAGCACGATCACGGGGCTGATCCGCCAGACGGCGGTCGCGGTGCGAGACATCGCTCGCACCGTAACGGAAGGGATACGGTGCGAACCGATCCCTGTGCCTGCCTACGACCGACTCTCCGCGCTCGACGAGAGCTTCCTCCACCTCGAGCGGGCCGACACGCCCATGCACGTCGGTGCGGTCGCGGTGCTCGAGCGCGATCCGTTCTATGGGCTCGACGGTCGCTTCCGCCTCGACGCCGTGCGCGAGCTCGTGCGATCGCGGCTCGAGCTCCTGCCGCGGTTCCGGCGCACGGTGATGTCGGTGCCGTACAACTTCGGTCGTCCGATCTGGGTCGACGATCCCAACTTCGACGTGTCGCGCCACGTGCGACTCACCTCGCTGCCCGCGCCTGGGAACCGTCGTCAGCTGCTCGAGCTCGCGGAGCGGCTCGCCGCGCAGGTGCTCGACCGGGCGCACCCGCTGTGGGAGATCTGGTTCGTGGAAGGGCTCGACGGCGGCAAGCGCGTCGGGCTGCTCCACAAGTCGCACCACACCCTCACCGACGGCATCTCCGGGGTCGACATCGCGACCGCGTTGCTCGATCTCGAACCCACGCCGCCGCCGGTCGAGGTCCATGCGTGGGAGCCCGAACCCGGGCCGCTGCCGATGGGCCTGCTCGTCGACACGATGTTCGAGAACACGCTGCGCGGTGTCGACCTCATGAGCCATGTACAGCACGCGGTGAACGGACCGCGTGCGGCGGCGGGCCAGGTGACGCAACTCGGACGTTCGCTCAGCACCGTGTTCCGCGGCGGCCCGGTTGCGCCGCGCCTGTCGTGGAACGACACGATCGCGCCGGGGCGGAAGCTCGAGACGTTCATGGTGCCGCTCGCGATGGCACGCGACGTGCGTGCCGCGTTCGGCTGCACCGTCAACGACGTCGTGCTCGCCGCGGTCGGTGGTGGTGTCGCGCGGTTGCTCGAGCAACACGGCGATCTCTCCGATGATCTCGTGGTGAAGGTGTTCTGCCCGGTGTCGGTGCGCGACGACTCGCAGCGGTCACAACTCGGCAACCGCATCTCCACGATGATCGTGCCGTTGCCCGTCGGTGATCCTGATCCGCAGGCTCGTCTCGACGCGGTGCGTGCGAGCACCGCGGAATTGAAGGCGCGGGAGCAAGCGGTGGGCGCGGCAACGCTGATCGGGCTCGGCGAGTACGCGGCTCCCACCCTGCTCGGGCTCGCGGCACGTGCCGCGCACAGCCAGCCGCTCGCCAACCTCATCGTCACCAACATCCCCGGTCCGCAGGTGCCGCTGTACCTGTTGGGTGCGCAGATGCTCGAGGTGTATCCGATCGTTCCGCTGTCGCGGAACCTCACCCTCAACGTGGCGGTGTTGTCGTACTGCGGGCAGTTGCACTTCGGTCTGATCGGCGACGGCGAGTCAGCGCACGATCTC
>JBEVLJ010000286.1:0-3106 GCA_040509195.1 Acidimicrobiia bacterium | reverse complement strand
GGTCGTGCGCTCGGTGTCGACGAAGTGATGGCCGAGGTGCTCCCGCAGGACAAGGACGCGAAGGTCGGCGAGCTCCAGCAACGCGGCCTCTCGGTCGCGATGGTCGGCGACGGCGTGAACGACGCGCCGGCGCTGGCGCGTGCCGACGTGGGCATCGCGATCGGCGCCGGCACCGACGTGGCCATCGAGTCGGCTGACGTGGTGCTGGCATCGAATGACCCTCGCGCCGTGGTCTCGCTCGTACGACTCTCGGCCCGCAGCTACCGCAAGATGCAGCAGAACCTCGCGTGGGCCGCGGGGTACAACGTGCTCGTGATCCCGCTGGCGGCGGGTGCGTTCGCGTGGGCAGGCATCACGCTCGGCCCAGAGGTCGGCGCGGTTGTGATGAGCTTGTCGACGATCGTCGTCGCGCTCAACGCGCAACTGCTTCGCCGTCTCGATCTGCGCCCCGGCGACGCGCCGCGTGTCGTTGCCGATCAACGAGCCGACGCATCCGTTCGCAGCTAGCGTTCGCGTGTCCATCGCCGTCGAAGCACACGTGAGCCGATGAAATCGCAATCAGACCTTGCGAACGACCGCACCTTCCTGGCGTGGCTGCGTACCGGCATCGCGCTGTTCGGACTCGGTTTCGTCGTCGCCAAGGTGGCACTGATCGTTGCTCCCGACGCCTCCACGTTGTCCGACGAGAACCTGTACACCGGTATGGGCGTCGTGCTCGTGCTGTGCGGCGCCGCGCTCGTCGCGCTCGGTCTCTGGTTGCACATCAGCGTGGCGCGCGACGTCGACGAAGGTCAGACCAGGCCACTCGAGCTCTGGCCACGCGTGATCACCGCGGTGGCGCTCGCCGGCGCGCTGTTGCTCTCCGCGCTCATCATCGTCACCACGTAGGAGCGCGGCGGCTCAGTCGTCGGTGCGGATCGAGATGTGGTGCTCGACCTGCCGCTGTTCGAGCTCGTCGAGCTCCTCGTCGGCTCCGGCTTCCACGTGGACGAGGCGGTCGTCGGCATCGGGCAGCGCGCGGATCAACTCGTCGAGCTTCAACTGCGTGGCGGCCTGCTCGCGCGTCTGCGTGTGCTGGATGGTGAACACCATGATCGTGGTGACCGCGGCGCACAGCGCAGCGAACGCCGTCTCCCAGGTCTCCGGGAAACCGGCGATGGCGAGTGCCACGCCGAACACGGCGACCAACACGAGCACGACGACCGCAGTGGCGGGTCGCGAAGTGACGCGATCAATCGCGTGCACCAAGCGGCTGAGCGGCGTGGACCCTCGTGTCGGTTTCATGCGGAACGCGTGGTCTACCCAGCGCAGTGGTCTCTGACACGCCGCGGTCCCGGTCGATCTGTGAGAGCCTCATGGCACTCGAGCTCGGGAGGGCACATGTCGACTGCAATGGATCCAGCTGCCGAACGACGATTCATCTGGATCGGGTTCGCCGGCTTCATGGTGATGCTCTCGGGTGCGGTGACCGTGATCCAAGGGCTGTGGGCGCTCGACCATGCGGACAGCAACTACACCAAGTTCACCGCCTCGCTGCTCAGCTACGCCAACCTCGAGACCTGGGGGTGGATCATGCTCACGTGGGGTGTGATCGCGTTCTTCGCTGGGATTGCCGTGTTCGCGCGCAAGGAGTGGGGCCGATGGGTCGGCATCGCGGCATCGACGATCTCGATCCTCTTGATGTTCTTCTGGATCTCGGCGTTCCCGATCGCCGCGCTCGCGGTGATCGTGATCGACATGCTCGTGATCTACGCGCTGTTCGCGCACGGCGCGAGCGACGCGCCGCTCGCTTGACCGTCGCCGACCCGAACCAACACCGAAGCGGGCGTCATTTCACCAACACGTCGTCGACGATCGCGCGCGCCTGCGCGAGACGGTCGGCGGGCACCCAGACGTGATCGTCGCGTCGCCGAACGTGTTCAACGGGCGAGTGGGTTCGGCTCCGCGTCCGCGACCTTGTGCAGGGTGTGGCGGTCGGTGTGGTGGAACGGCTCGTCGTGATCGAGCACCCGGAGCACCGTGTCCTCGTCGTAACCCCAGGTGCCGTCAGGATGGACCGTGACCGTCACATCGAACGACAGCGTCGTGTACGCACGCTCGAGGAACGGGTTCGAGCAGATGCCGTACTCGGTCGTCCCGCGCTCCGCGTGTAGCGAGAACGTCGTCGCGTCTGCGGTCACTCGACCTGAGGCCAACGCGACCTGTGCGCGCGGGATCGCGATGGTCAGCGTGACGGTCTCCTCGACGGGATTCCATAGCCAGTAGCCGACCTGGTCGTGGAAGGTCTCCACCTCGCCGGGCTTGGTGATGTGCTTGTGATAGCGCAGCCCGTAGAAGTACTGGGGACCGTTCGTCTGCGGGTCGATCGGTTGGAGCTCGTACCGTTCGACGTACGCGTCGGCTTCGGGACCGCCGGCGATCGGATGCACGTCGGCACCGGCGGTGCCTTCCCAGATTCCGGCCATCCCGGTGAGCGGCCCGAGGTTCGCCAACGTGTTCGTGTCGACCTCGGGTTCGGTGTAGATGTCTTCCGTCATCGCGGGAGATTACGCGAGGCGCGTTTCTCGCACGCCGTGAGCCATGAGGCCTGCGAGCTCGTTTCGGAGCCCTACAGGCCGCGTGCGGCGACGACTTCGCCGGCGTGCCAGCCCGGTGCGCGGCCACTCGGTGGCAACGGAATCGTCGAGGTATCGACTCCTGCGCGGGAGAGCGCCCACGACACGACGGAGTTCGAGTTCCACATCTCTCCGGTACCGAACTCGTCGCGTCCCCACACCGGCGTCGGGATCAAAGGCAGAACGCCGAGCACGCGGCGCGCGGTTTCGGGATCGTCGGACACGCGGAGCGGGCTTCCGACCGCGGTGCCGATGTCGGGGATCGCGCCGTCGCGCCAGCATCGGACTTCGTAGCGGAAGATGCGCGCGCGTCCCGCCCACTTCGCGCCGACCGGACCTTCGACCACCACGCCTCGCCGCGCGCCGTCCGCGTCAGGAACGGGCGCCTGCTCGATGACGAACCGTCCGTCCGGAACGGTCACCTCGAGCGCAGAGTGGTAGAGGTCGCAGCGTGGTCTGCGGTGCGCACAGGCCGAGAGCGCTTCATAGGC
>JBEVLJ010000285.1:0-2565 GCA_040509195.1 Acidimicrobiia bacterium | reverse complement strand
CCGCGGCGCACGTTGGCCGACTTCCTGCGGGAGGAGCTCGGCCTCACGGGCACACACCTCGGCTGCGAACACGGCGTGTGTGGCGCGTGCACGGTGCTCGTCGGTAACGAGGCCGCGCGGTCCTGCCTGATGTTCGCGGTCCAAGCCGACGGGGCAGAGGTCACCACGATCGAGGGGCTGGCCGTCGACGGCGGCGGTGCCGCGGCCGCACCGTCGCACTGAGCGGCTGAACCGAGCGACGCCGACGCGCGGCGCGCTGCCGCATTGCGCCCGGTCCGGGGCGCGGAGGTACTGTGCGCCCGACCGAGGCCGAGAGGATCGCCACCAGTGCACATCGCGGAGCGCATCGACCAGCTGTTTGCCGACGAACCCGACGGTCCCGCCGTCAAGTACGAGGGTGCGTGGTGGACGTGGGAGGAGATGCAGCGCATCCGAGACGGCATCGACGAGCTCGTCGCCGGCGCAGGGCTCGCGGAGGGCGACGGCGTGGGGCTCGTGCTCCGCGAGCGTCCGCACACCTACGGCGCCTACCTCAGCATCTTGAACCGCCACCGGTGCGCGGTGCTGGTCACGCCGATCCAGCCCGACGCCGCGATGTGCGAGGACGTACGCGAGCTGCACCTGCGGGTGTTGATCGCCGACAGCGAAGACTGGCGTCGAGTGGGCCTCGTCGACGCCGCGCGCGACGCGGGCACGCTGGGCATCGAGCTGACCGGCGACCGCGAGCATCCGGTGCGCCGGGTCGAGGGCACCGAGTGCGACCTCGCCGGCGACCACTACGTGGCGGTCCCGAACGCGGCGGTCACGATCCTCACGAGCGGTACCACCGGACGGCCGAAGCGCGTCCCGTTGTCCTACGACGCCCTCAAGGGCGCGCCGCCGCCCGAGCCGCGCGCACCGTGGAAGCGTGGGGTGTCGATCAACGCGGTCCCGCTGGTGAGCATCGGCGGGGCCACCGGTGCGGTGGGCACGGTGTGGCGGGGACGCCCGACCGCGCTCATGGACCGCTTCGACGTGTGGAAGTGGGCGGAGCTCGTCAAGGAGCACCGGCCCCGGCGGCTCGGCGCGCCGCCCGCGACGCTCCGGATGCTGCTCGACGCGAAGGTGCCGCCGGAGTACCTCGAAAGCGGCGAGGTCTTCTCGGCCGCGTCGGCGCCGGTCGACCTCGCAACGTCCGACGAGTTCGAGCAGGTGTACGGCATCCCGGTCGTGCGGGCATACGGCGCCACGGAGTTCCTCGGCGCGGTCACCGGCTTCGGGCCCGACGACCGCGAGTTCGTGCGCGTGAAGCGCGGCAGCGTGGGCCGGGCGTTCGTCGGCACCCAGATCCGCATCATCGACCCGGACACCGGTGACGAGCTTCCCCGTGGCGAGATCGGCATCCTCGAGGCCGACCCGAGCCGGCGTCCCGTCGACGCGGCCTCGGGGTGGATTCGCACGAACGACCTCGCGCACATGGACGAGGACGGCTTCGTCTGGATCCACGGCCGTGCCGACTCGGTCATCATCCGCGGCGGCTTCAAGGTGCAGGCCGACGAGGTGGCAGAGGCGCTGCGGGAGCACCCGGCGATCGCGGACGCCGCCGTGGTCGGGAGCCCGCACCCCACGTTGGGTGAGGTGCCGGTCGCTGCTGTCACGCTGGCGCCGGACGCGACCGCGCCACCCGAGCCCGAGCTGCAGGACTGGGTCCGCACTCGGCTCCCTCCGTACTCCGTGCCGGTGCGCATCCGCGTGGTGGACGACCTCCCGCGCAACGCGATGTTGAAGGTCGTGCCCTCACAGGTGCTCGCGCTGATCGACGCCGCGGGCTGACGCGTCCGGCACCCACCCGCGCCGGCGCGGACCGTCGGCACACACCTCCGAGAAACGAGCGACGACCAGTGGACTTCGACCTCGACGAGAGCCAGTACCTGCTCCAGGACACGCTGAAGCGGTACTTCGCCAACGAGTACCCCCTCGCGAAGGTGCGCGAGGTGTTCGACGCGGGCGGCGGGGTCGACCCCGACCTCTGGCGCGGTCTCGCCGAGCTCGGGCTCCTCGGCCTCGTCGTGCCCGAGGAGCACGGCGGGTCCGGCTTCGAGCTGCTCGACGTCGCCGTCGCCGCCGAAGTCCTCGGCTACTCGGTGGCCCCTGGGCCCTTCACCGAGCACGTCATGGCGACGATCGCCCTCGCCCGCGGCGGCACCGACGCGCAGAAGCAGCGCTGGCTCCCCGGGCTCGCGTCCGGCGAGCTGCGTGCCACCGTCGCGCTCGCGGAAGAGGGCGAGGGATGGCTGCCGCGCGACTGGGAGATGGGATCGTCCGCCACGCTGTCCGGCACGAAGGACTGGGTGCTCCACCCCGAGGGCGCGGACCTGATCGTCGTCGGCACGCGGCGCGGCCTCTCGCTCGTCGACGCCACGTCCACGGGCATCGCGATCGAGCCACTCGAGGGCATCGACCGCACCCGCCGCCTCGCGACCGTCACGTTCGACGGCGTGCCGCACGAACCGCTCGACGGCGGCGCCGACGTCACGCGGGCCGTGCTCGACGCCGGGCTCGTGCTGCTGGCCGCCGACGCGTTTG
>JBEVLJ010000284.1:0-4185 GCA_040509195.1 Acidimicrobiia bacterium | reverse complement strand
CGCAACGGCGACTTCGCGATCGAAATCGGCAAGCGGGTGGCGGGCACCGGCTTCATCGAGATCGTCACGGGCGTGGTCTACACGTTCACCGGCGCCAGCAAGCTGGCCGGATTCTTCGTGTTCGCCTGGTTCGGCTTCATCGGACTGTTCCTCTGCTACCGCGCCTTCCGCATGGCCTTCCCCGATGGCGACGCCAAACGCTACGGCCTCCTCGTGTTCTTCCTGCCGTCGTTGCTCTTCTGGCCGTCGAGCATCGGCAAGGAATCGTGGATGATGATGAACCTCGGCTTGATCGCCTACGGCGCGGCGCGCATCCTCACTCGTCGGCACTTCGGCATGTTGGCGTTGGTCCTCGGCGGCGCTGGCTCGGCGATCGTGCGCCCGCACATCACGCTGATCGCGGTGATCGCGTTGTTCGCCGCGTACCTGCTGCGGCCGTCGTCGAAGCAGTCACTGCTCGGGCCGATCTGGAAGTTCGCCATGCTCGGTGTGTTGGCGGTGTGTGTGATCGGCGTGGCCAGCCAGATGCAGTCGTTCTTCGGCGTGAGCGTGACCGATCAGGCCACTGGAGGCCAGCAGGTGCTCGATCGCGCGAGCGCGCAGTCCGATGAGGGAGGCAGCTCGTTCGAGTCGACGAAGCCCACCTCGCCCATCGGCGCGCTCCAGGCGGGCATCGCGGTGGTGTTTCGCCCATGGCCCTACGAGGCGAACAACGTTCAGGCGCTGTTCGCCTCGATGGAGGGTGTGTTCCTCCTCGTGCTCACGCTCTCGTCGCTGTCGCGCCTTGCATCGGTGCCGCGCGCGATGTTGAAACGTCCGTACGTGGCGTTCGCGCTGCTCTATTCGTTGTTCTTCACGTACGCGTTCTCAGCGATCGGGAACTTCGGGATCCTCTCGCGCCAACGCGTGCAGTTGTATCCGTTCCTCGTGGTCGCGCTCTGCGTGCCTCCCCGTTTCGGCCGAGACGAGGACGCCGACGGAGACGACCGCGCCCAGGCTCCCGGGCTCGACGCGCCGGTGAGCGGAGGCCCATCGCGTCCGGCGTGAGCATTTCGCCGCACGGTTCGAGGCACGCGCAGGGTCCGGTACGATCTTCCGGTGCCCAAGCGTGATTCTGATCTCTTCGAGCGCATCGACAACCGCACCGCCAAGGTCGTGGTGGTCGGCCAGGGCTACGTCGGCCTTCCCATCGCGATGCGGGCGGTCGAGGTCGGTTTCACCGTGGTCGGGTACGAGACCTCGGCGTCACGGGTGGAGGCGCTCGCGGCGGGTCGATCGTACGTCGAGGACATCTCCGACGACGCGCTCACCGCGGCGCTGAGCGCCGGCTACGTGCCGACCCGCGATCCCCTCGACATGCGGGCGTTCGACATCGCGATCATCACCGTGCCCACGCCCCTGCGGGACGGCGTTCCAGACCTCAGCTTCATCGAGTCGGCCGGACGCGATCTCCGGTCGCGGCTCGACCCCGGCGCGCTGGTCGTGCTCGAGTCGACCACCTATCCGGGCACCACCGAGGAGCTGCTGCGACCGATTCTCGAGGAGGACGGACTCCGCGCCGGCACCGACTTCTTCCTCGGATACTCGCCGGAGCGGATCGATCCCGGCAACCCGGTCTGGGGATTCGTGAACACCCCGAAGGTCGTGTCCGGGGTCGACGAGGTCTCGTGCGCCGCGGTCGACCGCTTCTACGGAACCCTGGTCGACAAGACCGTCCCCGTTGGCTCCACGTCGGAAGCCGAGCTGGTCAAGCTCCTCGAGAACACCTTCCGACACGTGAACATCGCGCTCGTGAACGAGCTGGCGATGTTCGCCCGCGACCTCGACGTCGACATCTGGTCGGCGATCGACGCGACCTCGACCAAGCCGTTCGGCTACATGCGCTTCACGCCGGGCCCAGGCGTGGGCGGGCACTGCCTCCCGATCGATCCGTCGTATCTCGCCTGGCGAGTCGAGCGGCGACTCGGTCAGCGCTTCCGGTTCGTCGAGCTCGCCAACGACGTGAACAGTCACATGCCCGACTACGTCGTCGCGCGCGCGTCATTGCTGCTGAACCAGGACTCGCGGAGTGTGCGCGGGAGTCGCATCCTCCTCATCGGCCTCGCCTACAAGGCGGGCACGTCGGACTGGCGCGAGTCGCCGTCGACGCCGATCGCCGAGCAACTCGTCGCGCTCGGTGCAGAGGTGCGCGTGCACGATGATCACATCCCAGCCGACGCTTCGTTGGGGTTCGACGCGGTGCGCGTGCCGTGCACCCAGGAAGAGATCGAAGCAGCCGACCTGGTGGTGTTGCTCGTCGATCATCCCGAGGTCCCGTACGACCTGATCGCGCAATCGGGGCGATTGGTGCTCGATACGAAGGGCACCCTGCGAGGTCGTGAGTTTCGCGGCGAGCTGCTCTGACGTCTGGCCCACAGGCGCGAGTCTGACTCGATCGGGCTCTCGATAGGGTTGTGCGATGGGTTCGCGTCAGAGGGTGCGTTGCCCATCGGACGGCACGCGAGTCTGGCGCCCGCGTCCGATGTTGGCGCTCGCGCTGGCAGTTGCGCTCGGTTCGGTGGCCGCGAGCGCGATGTCGGCCGTGACCGTCTCCCCGGCGTCGGCCGCGCCGCGTTGCCGCCACGGTGCAGCGACGAAGACGCCAGACGGACCATCGGCCGAGACCGAGACCCTCACCAGCGACGGCGCGTCGCCATCGGTGGCCATGGTTCGCTATCCGCGCCCGGATCGTCCGTCGGGAGGATCGAACCCGTGGTCGCAATGGGGTCAGGGTCTCGTGCTCCAGGACGGCCGCTTCCTGTCCGCCATCGGTGACCACCGCGGCCGCGACGGCAACTCGTATCTCTTCGTGTACGAGCCGCAGACCAAGGAGCTCACGCGCTTCGCCGACGTGTCAGCGCTCACCGAGCACGAGCCGGGTGACTGGGGCTTTGGCAAAGTCCATGGCCAGATCGTCCCGGGCAAGTGCGGCACCGCGTGGTTCGCGACCTACTGGGGCACCCGCGTCGACATCAAGTACAACTCGCGCTACGAGGGTGACGCGCTGTTCCGCATCGACACGGCAACGCTCGAGACGACGCTGGCCGACGTCCCGGTGCCCCAGCACGGGATCCCCTCACTGGCGAGCGGGCCGAAGCCCGGGCTGCTCTACGGGGAGGCCGTCGACCCCTTCGCGGAAGGTTCACGCGGACACGAAGAGGGGGCGTTCTTCGTGTATGACACGACGACCGGGACGGTCATCCACCGATCGGACGACCGCGAGCACAGCACGTTCCGCAACGTGCTCGTCGATGGCAAGGGGCATGCGTACGTCGCGGCGGAGGACGGCAAACTTCTGCGCTATGTGCCTGGGGCCGACGGCCTCGAAGACGCGGGCATGCGCCTTCCTGGTGGAGGGCCACTTCGGGCGAGCAGCGTCCCGTCGCCCGACGGCACGGTCTATGGCGTGACGCAGGCGGTCGACGACAGCGGGGACCGGCTCTTCGCATTGGAGCCGGACGGCTCGATTCGCAGCCTCGGCAAGGCCAAGGGATACACGGCGTCGTTGGCGCTCTCGTCGGACGGTTCGCGCCTCTACTACGTCCCGGGCGCACACGGCGATGCCTTCGAGCAGGGGACGCCCGTCATCGAGGTCGACACGCAGACGGGGAAGCAGCGCACGGTCGTCGAGCTGAACCCGCTGGCCGAGCAGCACCTTCACCTCACGCTCGGCGGGAGCTACGACGTCGCGCTCGACCGGCGGCGCAACGTGTTGTACGTGGGTGCCAACGCCGGGCCGACGCATGACCAACCGTGGGGTGAGATCGTCCTTGCAGTGATCTCGCTCGAGCCGTGAGATCGTCGCACGTCGGCGCCACGCTGCTCGGCGTCGTGTTGATGCTCGTGGTGCCCCCCGTGCTCGCACAGGCGAGCGTCGGACCGTCCACGTCGGACGGATGCTCGACGCACGTCGTGTATCGGGCACGCCGGTCCGGCGGGATCACGCCCATCGCATTCGCCGATGCGACGGAGTCGTGGGGAGCGACGGTGCCACTGACCGGGATGCTCGCGCACGCCATGGCCACCGGTGACGTGAACGGCGACGGATGGCTCGACCTGTTCGTCGGCACTTTCGCTGATCGGCCCGAGAAGGACTACGCGGTGCGCGGGGCGGCCGGTCCGAGCGCAGATCAGTTGTTGCTCGGC
>JBEVLJ010000283.1:0-2815 GCA_040509195.1 Acidimicrobiia bacterium | reverse complement strand
CCTCGGTCGCGCGCGTACAGCGAGTAGCGATCGCGCCCTACCGGGTCGCGCTCGTCGGCGTGCGGTGCGTACTCGTCGACGAGGTAGCGACCGAGGGCCGCGTACGCCTCAGTGGCGCGTGTCGCGAGCTGGTCGAGCCGGCCGCGCAACGCGGTGTCGCTGAACCCGGCGGCGTCGTACTCGTCGACGAGCGCGTGGAAGAACGGCCGCTGGTTCGCGTCGAGCCCACCCCACGTGTCGGCTTGTTGCGCACACGCGACGGCTTGACGACGAGCCGCGACGATCCCTTGCGCGACGCCTTCGGTGAACCCGTCTTCGAGCGACGTGAGCCCTTGCGGCACGAGCGCCATGCGTTCGGCGATCACGCGCCAGTCGTCGAGCGTGTCGCGCGCCATGAGGTCGAACGCCATGCGCACGTACTGCACGGGGCTGCCGAGCACTCGGAGGTCGCGCAGCCGTTCACCCGCATCGTGCTCTTCGAGCGAGAGGAGCAGGCGTTCCCGCAACACCTCAGCCGCGACGCGGTCCGTGTCGCTGGTGATCTCGACGGCGTCGAGCTCGCGCAACGTGGCGCGGTCGTGTTGCGCGCGTTCGTCGCTGCCCGCGGGGGAGAAGTCGGTCATCTCGTGGTCGTGTCCGACGATGCCTTCACCCGTCGCGCCGAGCGGGTCGAGCGCGGCGAAGCGTTCCACGTAGCGATCGGTGAGGGCGAAGACCGGAGAAGCAATGGGTTCGTGCGTGCTCATGTAGACGGCTCCGCGGAACGGCAGGGTTGCCCGCGCAGCGTGCCACACGCGGGAAGGGGAGTGGGCACGTCGAAGCCGGGCAGCACCGGCAACACCACCTTGGATGCCTTGGCGCCGCCGAGCGTGATCGTGTTCGTGACCTTGCGGTCGTAGGTGAGCGCGTCGAACGCCCACTGCGGACGATCGCCGCCCGGGGCCTGCACCGTGATCCGTACGATCGATCCCGCTCGGAACGCGTGGCCGAACGGCTGGATCGGTACCCGCACGAGCACGGCGCGGTTCTTGGGCAGCGGTGTGACATCCGTTTCGAGGTAGGTCGGGACCGGCGCGAGCGCCGTCGACTGCTCGTGATCGAGCGCGCGGCGACTCGCGCGCAGCCAACCGCTCTGCACGTACGTCTCCTTCCCGTCCGGGCGCACCTCGGAGACCGTCACCTGCAGATCGACGTCGTTCACGTTCGACCGCAACCAGAGATCGGCGCTGCCCGTCCCCAACATCACGGTGTCGGCGGTGAGCCGCGACGTGTCGAACACGATCGCCTTTCCCTTCGGCGCGACCTTCCACACGTAGCGCGGTGCCGTGCCGAGCGTGGCGGCGTTGCCGGCGGCGGCGGTGCGCATGGTGGGCGGGAACGCGGCCGGGTCGTACTGGTACGACGCGGTCGTCGCGTCGCTCGGCTTGGCCTCGGTGAGCGAGGCATCGTCGCCGAGGTACCAGGTCGTGGGCATCGTGTTCGTCGCGGGCCACGCGTCGACCTCGGTGTCGAATGCTGCGACCGGCGCGCCGTGGTCGGTGCCGCCGACGTCGAAGCGCGCCCACACCATCGGTTCAGCCTCGTACCGCGCGAGTTGTGATGCGTAGCTCGCACTCGAGTCGAACCGATCGGGTGGGATCGTGAACGACGATCCGTAGACCTGCCGCAACAGGACCCCGGCGAGGAGGCGTTGTGCCGGGGTGATGGTCGGTACTTCACGCGCCACGTAGAAGTCGAGGAACTCGAGCCACCGCGGCACGACTTCCGGCGACAGCGAATCGGCGTGGATCCCGTTCTCCACCACCGCTTTCACGGGCGTGCTCGCCGAGAGCGCGTCGAGCAGGTGCACGAACGTGGGCCCGGTCTCCTCGTCCTGCCACGATCCCGCGAGGAACACCGGCACGTCGATGTCGTGCGCGAACGCGACCGGTGCGGGGGCGGCGGTGCCGTCGGTCACGCCGGTGACGCTCGTGGGCGGATCGATCGGTGCGAACTCGTAGTCGGGGAGCCGTTCGGCGATCGTCGGCGCCTGGAGACGGAGTGCCTGGTTGCGCTCGCAGGTCGTGTCCCCATCGTTGATGCGCGCCCGCGCCCAGTCGGACGCCCGTGGCTTGGCGTCGGCGGATCGGTCCTTGGCCCACTGCTCGCCGAAGCCGTTGTTGAAGATCCCGCCGGGGTACAGCGTGTTGCGGGTGTCGTCGATCGCAGAGAGCGGCGTGATGGCGGCGAGGTGCGGCGGCCGCGTGCCGGCCACGAACAGCTGGGTGATGCCGGGGTAGGACACGCCGACCATGCCGACGGCGTGGTGCGCGACCCACGGTTGCGCGGCGATGGTTTCGATCGCGTCGTAGCCGTCGAGCGACTGCAGCGGTTCGAAGTAGTCCCACGCGCCGCCCGAGCAGCCGGTGCCGCGCACGTTCACGCCCACGGTCGCGAAGCCGAACAGCCGCGCGATGGTCGACGCCGGTGCCTGGCCGTCGGGGTTCGACGGGTCGTAGCCCGAGTACTCGACGACCGTGGGATACGGACCACTGCTCGCCGGACCGGGCAGCTTCACGTTGATCGACAGCAGCGTGCCGTCGCGCGTGCGCAGGTAGCCGTAGCCGTCACCGATCGTCTGGCTGGAGTACAGGTTCGGGGCCGGCGGGTCGGTGACGCTGGTGACCGTGACCGGCGAGGTGTGAGCGTCGCCGACGGCGACCACGTAGCCGCTGCCCGGCTTCACCGAGCGGAAGAGGAGCGCGCCGGTGCGGTCGGTGCGATCACTCGCGACCTTCTTGCCCGCGCCGTCGATCAGCTGCGCCGCCGTGTCGGC
>JBEVLJ010000282.1:0-2555 GCA_040509195.1 Acidimicrobiia bacterium | reverse complement strand
CGCTCGACGAGATCGCTCGTGGTTACGCGTTCGAGATCATCCAACGCCACCTCGCGCCCGAGATGGTGCAGCGCGCCGACTGGCACCGCACGCAGGGCCATGCGCTCGTGATCGTGTCGGCGTCGCTCGGCGTGTACCTCCGCCCGATCGCCGAGCACTTGCGCTTCGACGCGGTGCTGAGCACCGAGCTCGAGGTCGGCGCCGATGGCACGCTCACCGGCGAGATGGCCGGCGCGAACGTGCGCGGCGAGGAGAAGGCACGTCGACTCGACACGTGGATCGGCGATCGCGATCTGTTCGTGTGGGCGTATGGCGACAGCTCCGGCGACCGTGAGCTCTGGGCGCGCGCTGACCGGGCGGTGAAGGTGAAGAAGGGCCGCGCGAACGGGAAACCGTAAAGAGGTCGCCAATCGCGCTCCGGTAGCCTGGTGAGAGATGTCTGACTTCCTCGCCGCGCTGCGTGAACGCGTCCTGATCTTCGACGGCGCGTTCGGCACGTGGGTCCAGGGTCACGACCTCACCCCTGACGACTTCGGTGGTGCCGCGCTCGAGGGGTGCAACGAGCACCTCGTGCTCACCCGCCCCGACCTCATCCGCCAGATGCACGCCGAGTACTTCGAAGTCGGTGTCGACGCCGTTGAGACTGCCACCTTCGGCGCGTTCGGCACCGTGCTCGACGAGTACGGCATCGGCGACCAGACGTTCGCGATCAACGAGCAAGCCGCGCGCATCGCCAAGGAGGTCGCGGCCGACTTCTCCACGCCCGACCAGCCGCGCTTCGTGATCGCGTCGGTCGGCCCGGGCACCAAGCTCCCGTCGCTCGGCCAGATCGGCTTCGCCGACCTGCGCGACTCCTACGAGGTGATGCTCGACGGCCTGCTCACCGGCGGCGTCGACGTGATCCTCATCGAGACGGTGCAAGACCTGCTCCAGGGCAAGGCGGCGATCGTCGCGGCGCGACGCGCGATGCAGCGCGTCGGCCGTGAGGTGCCGATCATGGTGCAGGTCACGGTCGAGACCACCGGCCGCCTGCTCGTCGGTTCGGAGATCGGCGCCGCGCTCACCTCACTCGAAGCGCTGCGTCCCGACGTGATCGGCATGAACTGCGCAACGGGGCCGGGCGAGATGACCGAGCACTTGCGATACCTCGCGCACCACGCACGCACGTTCCTCTCGTGCCTCCCCAACGCGGGACTGCCGTCGATCGTCGATGGTCACATGCACTACGACCTCACTCCCGAAGCACTCGCCGACGCGCACGAGCGCTTCATCCCCGAGTTCGGGCTCAACATCGTGGGCGGCTGCTGTGGCACCACGCCGGCGCACCTGAAGGCGGTCGTCGATCGCATCGGCGTGCGCGCGCCGGTGGAGCGCACGATCGACTTCGAGCCGAGTTGCTCGTCGATCTACAGCCCGGTCACGTTTCACCAGGAGAGCGCGTTCCTCGCCATCGGCGAGCGCATGAACGCCAACAGCTCGAAGAAGTTCCGCAACGCGATGCTCGACGGCGACTGGGACGTCGGCGTGCAGATGGCGCGCGAGCAGGTGAAGGAAGGTGCGCACGTGCTCGACCTCTGCGTCGACTACGTGGGCCGCGACGGCGGTGCCGACATGCACGAGCTCGCGAGCCGGCTCGCCACGCAGGCCGGACTCCCCCTCGTGTTCGACTCCACCGAGCCGCACGTCCTCGAGATGGGGCTGCAGCACTCCGGCGGCAAGGCGATCCTCAACTCGGCCAACCTCGAAGAGGGGGAGACGCCCGGCAACCGGTTCGACCGGGTCATGTCGCTCGCGCGCGACTACGGCGCGGCCGTGGTGTGCATGTGCATCGACGAGGAGGGTCAGGCGCGCACCGCAGATCGCAAGGTGGAGATCGCGCGACGCATTCGCGACCTCGCCGTCGAGCGCTACGGACTCGATCCGTCCGACCTGCTCTTCGACTGCAACACGCTCACCCTCGCCACCGGCATCGAGGAGAGCCGCCAAGACGGCATCGAAACCATCGAGGGCATCCGTCGCATCAAGGCGGAGCTGCCGGGCGTGTTCACGGTGCTCGGCGTGTCGAACATCAGCTTCGGTTTCAAGCCTGCCATCCGTCACGTGTTGAACAGCGTGTTCCTGCACGAGTGTCGCGAGGCGGGGCTCGACGCGGCGATCGTGCATGCAGCGCGCATCATGCCGATGCACAAGATCGACGAGCACGTGCGCGAAGTCACCCTCGACCTCGTCTACGACCGTCGCCGCGCCGACTACGACCCGCTCACCGAGCTCATGTCGTTGTTCGAAGGCGTCGACGCGACCGCCGTCGTGCGCGAAGACCGATCCGGTTGGACGGTCGAAGAGCGCCTCAAGCACCGCATCATCGACGGTGATCGCGACGGCATCGAAGCCGACCTCGACGCGCAGCTCACCACGCTGCCCGCGCTCCGGATCGTCAACGACGTGCTGCTCGAAGGCATGAAGGTGGTCGGCGACCTGTTCGGCTCGGGCGAGATGCAACTGCCGTTCGTGTTGCAGAGCGCGGAGACGATGAAGACCGCGGTCGCCTACCTCGA
>JBEVLJ010000281.1:0-6146 GCA_040509195.1 Acidimicrobiia bacterium | reverse complement strand
CGGCTGACCGCTCGGCCGGTCCACTCGGGGCTTGGCCTCAGGCGATGGCGAGGTGCATACGCGTGGCATCGCCACCGAGCGGTGTCGCCACTCGGCCGTCGGCGACGAAGCCCACCGCTTCGTAGAACGCGAGCGCGTGGTCGTTCGCCGTCACGTCGATCCGAGCCGCGCCGAGACGGCGTGCGATGGCGACGAGGTCGTCGATCAACGAGCGAGCAACGCCGTGTCGCATCCACTCGGGGGTGACGAACAGGTCTTCCAGCTCGAAGTCGTCGCCGGGGAGCAGCGTCGCGAAGCCGACCACACACCCGTCGAGCACTGCGACCCGCGTGTGACCGGCGCGCACGTGGACGTCGTCGTAAGTCTGGATCTCGGGATGGGCGAGGATCAGCTCGCGGTCGCCCTCGTTCGACAGCGAGGCGCGGAGGAAGATGTCGGACAGCGTGTCGAGGTCGTCGTGGCGTGCCGTGCGAACGTCGATCGCGGCCTTCACTCGGTGCTCCAGTTGCGCGCGCGTTCGATGGCGCGGCTCCACTCGGCGCGCCGGCGTTCGAGGTCGAGGTCGTCGCCGGGTCGTGGCGCGAACGTCGTGTCGGCGTGCCACGCGCGTGCCACGTCGTCGACCGACGACCACACCTCCTCGGCCAGGCCCGCCAGGAACGCGGCACCGAGTGCAGTCGACTCCGGCACCGCAGAGCGCAGCACGGGGATGCCGAGCACGTCGGCTTGGAAGCGGCCGAGCAGGTCCATGCGGGCGGCACCGCCGTCGACGCGCAGCTCGGTCACGGGCTGACCCGAAGCGGTGATGACGTCGACGACGTCGGCGGTCTGCCACGCCATCGCCTCGATCGCGGCGCGGGCGAGGTGCGCACGGGTCGTGCCGCGCGTCAGGCCGAGGATCGTGCCGCGCGCGTGGGCATCCCACCAGGGCGCGCCCAGACCGGTGAGCGCAGGCACGAAGACGACCCCACCGGTGTCGTCCACCGAAGCGGCGAGGGGCTCGGCGTCGGCCGCGTCGTCGATGATGCCGATCCCGTCGCGCAGCCACTGGATCGCCGCGCCGGTCACGAGGATCGACCCTTCGAGCGCGTACGTGACCGCGCCGTCGCGCTGCCACGCGATGGTCGTGAGCACGCCGTCGACGGCTGCGGGCCGGGTCGTGCCGGTGTTCACCAGCACGAACGATCCGGTGCCATACGTGTTCTTCGCCATGCCGGGCGTGAAGCACGCCTGACCGAACAATGCCGCCTGTTGGTCGCCCGCGATGCCGGCGACGGGAATCTGCAGTCCGGCGGCGGCTGCGGGCGCGGTGATCGCGAACCGTCCGGAGCTCGGCGCCACCGTGGGGAGGCACGCGCGCGGCACGCCGAACGTGGCGCACAGCTCGTCGGACCACGCGAGCTCGTCGATGTCGAACAGCATGGTGCGGGACGCGTTCGATGCGTCCGTTGCGTGCACGCCGTCGGCCGCGCCGCCGGAGAGGTTCCAGAGGAGCCACGAGTCGACGGTGCCGACCGCGAGGGCGGGAGTCGGTTCGATGCCGCCCTCGGTGAACAACCACTCGAGCTTGGTGGCCGAGAAGTATGGATCGAGCACGAGACCAGTGCGGGCGCGCACGGTGGCCTCGAAGCCAGCCGCGCGCAGCTCGTCGCAACGCGCGCTCGTGCGACGGTCTTGCCACACCAAGGCGCGATGTGCCGGTCGTCCAGTGGTGCGGTCCCACGCGACGATCGTCTCGCGCTGGTTGGTGATGCCGATCGCTGCGATGGCGTCCGTCGCCACGCCCGACGCCGTGAGGCGTTCGACCACTTCGACGAGCGTGGCGTGCACCGAGTGCCAGATGTCGTCGGCGTCGTGTTCGACCCAGCCAGGCCGCGGGAAGTGCTGGGGGAACTCCCGGTACGCGATCGCGCACGGATGCCCGAGCTCGTCGACCGCGACCGTGCGAACCCCGGTGGTGCCGGCGTCGATCGCGAGCACGATGGTCATGCTGGCCCCATTGATGGGAAGGTTACGGTGGAACGCATGCGCATCGGAGTGCTCACTGGCGGTGGTGACTGTCCCGGGCTCAACGCGGTGATCCGCGCCGTCGTCCGCAAGGGCGTGAGCGACCACGACGACGAGGTCGTCGGATTCCGGCATGGTTGGCGCGGACTGCTCGACGACGAGACGATGCCGCTCACCCTCGAGCGCACGCGTGGGCTGATCCACCGCGGTGGCACGATCCTCGGCACCTCGCGCACCAATCCGTTCGCGACCGACGACGGCGTGTCGCGTGTGCTGGCAACGATCGAGCGCGAGCGGATCGACGCCATCATCGCGATCGGCGGTGACGACACGCTCGGCGTCGCGGCGCGTCTCGGTGCGCACGGCGTGCACGCAGTCGGTGTGCCGAAGACGATCGACAACGACCTGTCAGCGACCGACTTCACGTTCGGGTTCCACACCGCGGTGCAGATCGCGAGCGACGCCATCGACCGGTTGCACACCACGGCCGAGAGCCACGACCGGGTGATGGTGGTCGAGGTGATGGGCCGCCACGCAGGGTGGATCGCCGTGTACTCCGGCATCGCGGGCGGCGCTGACATCGTGCTGGTGCCCGAGCAACCGTTCGACATCGAAGCGATCTGCGCGCACATCGAGGCGCGACACCAGCACGGCACCAACTTCTCGATCGTGGTGGTGGCCGAGGGTGCGCATCCGGTCGAGGGCACGATCGCGGTGCAGGACGCGGGCATCGATGCCTTCGGCCACGAGCGCCTGGGCGGGATCAGCAACGTGGTCGCCGGCGAGATCGGCCGCCGCACCGGGTTCGAGACCCGCGTCACGATTCTGGGTCACGTGTTGCGCGGAGGCACGCCCACCGCGTACGACCGCGTCCTCGCGACACGTTTCGGCGTGGCCGCGATCGACGCGGTGCACGACGGCGAGTTCGGTGTGATGGTGGCACTGCGCGGCGACACCGTCGTGCGCGTCCCGATCGAGGATGCCACGGGACAGTCGAAGACCGTCGACCGGGCGCTCCTCGACGTCGGTCACGTGTTCTTCGGCTGAGGGGTCGTGCAGGGTGGAAGATCCCACCGTTCGGGTGTCTTGGACGCGGGCCTAGATTCAAGCGATGGGCTCCGACATCGACCACGTGGTCCAGCTGCTCGATCTCGAGCAGCTGGAGGTCAACCTCTTCCGTGGTGTGAGCCCCGATGACGATCCGCGTGAGCGGGTCTTCGGTGGCCAGGTGCTCGCGCAAGCGCTGATCGCCGCGGGCCGCACGGTCGAGCCCGACCGTCACGTGCATTCACTGCACGCGTACTTCTTGCTCGCGGGTGATCTGGACGCGCCGATCGTGTTCGACGTCGACCGCATTCGCGACGGCCGCAGCTTCACCACTCGCCGCGTCGTGGCGATCCAACACGGCCAAGCGATCTTCAACCTGCAGGCGTCGTTCCACGTGGACGAGCCCGGTCCGGAGCACGCCGACCCGATGCCCGAGGTACCGGATCCGGAGTCGGTCCCCGTGCACATGCGGAGTGCGTTCGAGTCCGGGCCCGATGGTGAGCCGCAAAGGACATTCGGGCCGATTCCCGGCGTTCGGCCGTTCGATCAGCGCTTCGTGCAGACGCCGCAATGGATGTCGGAGCCGCGCGACGCGAACCAAGACGTGTGGATCCGCACCAACGGCCGACTCGCCGACGACGCGCTCCTGCATGCGGCGGTGATCGCCTACTCCTCGGATCTCATGTTGCTCGGCACTGCCCTGCTGCCGCACGACACGGGGGACCGGGCACAAGCGTTCACCCGGACCTTCATGATGGCGAGCCTCGACCACGCGATGTGGTTCCACGCGCCGGCGCGACCCGACGAGTGGTTGCTCTACCACTGTCACAGTCCGGTCTCGGGCGCGGCGCGCGGGTTCGCACGCGGCGAGATCTTCCGTCAGGACGGCACGCTCTGCGTGAGCATCGCGCAGGAAGGCCTGGTGCGGCCGCGGCGATGAAGGCCGTCGACCTGCGCTCCGACACGGTCACCACACCCACGCCGGAGATGCGGCGCGCGATGGCCGACGCGGAAGTCGGCGACGACGGGTACGGAGAAGACCCGACCGTCCGCCGATTGGAGTCGCTGGCGGCCGGGCTGATGGGCACCGAAGCTGCGTTGTACGTGCCGTCGGGCACGATGGCGAACCAACTCGCGCTGCGAGCGCTCGGTCGTGCGGGCACCGAAGTGCTCTGCGGCGCACGCGCCCACGTGTACCGCTACGAGCGCGCCGCGACCGCGGGCAACTCGCGCACGCAGCTGCACCCGCTGCCCGACGACACCGGTCTCCTCGACCCCGCGCACGTCCGCGGGGCCATCGAAGCCCAGGCGCATCATCTCCCAGAGATCTCCGCGCTCACGTTCGAGAACACGCACATGCCATCGAGTGGCTGGCCCTGGAGCGTCGGCGACGTCGACGCGGTCGTGCGCGTCGCGCGCGAAGGATCACTCGCGGTGCACTGCGACGGTGCTCGGCTCTGGAACGCGTCGATCGCGCTCGGCACGGCACCGAGCGCGCTGACGGCCGGCGTCGACACGGTGATGTTCTGCTTGTCGAAGGGGCTCGGTGCGCCGGTCGGTTCCGTGCTCTGTGGTTCCCGAGCACTCATCGCCGACGCGCGCGTCGATCGCGGTCGCCTCGGTGGCACGATGCGACAAGCCGGCATGATCGCGGCGGCGGGAATCGTCGCGCTCGAGACGATGGTGCAACGACTGGCCGACGATCACACGCGTGCACGGCAACTGGCCGACGTGCTCGCCGATCGGTTCCCGGGAAGCGTGGATCCTGCGACGGTGCGCACCAACATCGTGTGCGCCCGCGGCGACGCGTTGCCCGCAACGGTCGTCGACGGCCTGGCCGCGCGCGGCGTGCTCGTCGGCACGATCGACACCGAGACGGTGCGTTTCGTCACCCACAAAGACGTCGACGACGATGATCTGGCGCGCGTGCGCGACGCGCTGGACGAACTGGCACTCGAGGACGGGGCACCCCGGGATAGGTTCTGACCGTGCCTGCATCCATGTCCGCATCTGGCGAGGGTCCCACGTGTGCGCTCGCGGTGTATGCGCATCCCGACGATCCCGAGATCGCGGCGGGGGGCACGCTGGCGAAGTGGGCCGCATCGGGCACTGAAGTGTGGGTGCTGATCGTGGCGCAAGGGGAGAAGGGCACGTTGGATCCTCACGCGGATCTCGCGGCGCTCGCCGCGCAACGCGTCGAGGAGACCGCCGCCGCGGCCGCGTTGCTCGGGTTCGCCGGTCACCGGCACCTCGGGCATCGCGACGGCGAGGTACCCGACGACCAGGGCTTGCGCGGCGCCATCGTTCGCGCGATCCGCGAGCTGCGTCCCGAAGCGGTGATGTGTCCTGATCCCACGTCGGTGTTGTTCGGCGACGGCTACTTCAACCACCACGATCACCGCGTCACTGGGTGGGCCACGCTCGACGCGGTCGCGTCGGCGGCGGCCAACCCGCACTACTTCCCCGAGCAGATCGAGGAAGGGCTCTCCGTGCACCAAGCGCGCGCCGTGTACCTCTCCGGCACGCTCGAGCCGAACACGTGGATCGACATCGGCGACACGCTCGAGCGCAAGATCGACGCGCTGTTCTGCCACACGAGTCAGCTGGAGCACGCCGAGGCAGACGACTTCCGTCAGTTCCTCCGCGATCGCGCCGAAGAGGCCAGCGCCACCTCCGGCGCGCGGTACACCGAAGCCTTCCGGAAGCTCCAACTCGCTGCCTGATGCTCCACTCGCTCGCTGTTCAACCGCGGCTTCTGCGTCGAGTCGGACACGCTCGCTCCTGCGCCCCGACGCGGCTTCGCCGCTTCGGAGGCTCCCTTCGCGCTAGGAGCGCGCAGGACCTCGGGGGGAAGGGTTCGGGTTGCGCTTCCATTCGGCCATGGCCCGCAGCACGAGCACGGCCACGATGCCCACGCCACCGGCGCCGATGACCGCGCCGATCAGTGCGCCGAAGAACTGGGCGCTGCCGGAGTCCGATCCCACGTCGGCGATGCCGAACCCGACGATCCCGCCGAGGATGCCGGCGAGCACCACTGCCGAGAACGCGAGGAGGAAGGCACCTCGGGACGGCAACATCGGCGGAACGTCGTC
>JBEVLJ010000280.1:0-11604 GCA_040509195.1 Acidimicrobiia bacterium | reverse complement strand
GCAAGGGGTACTTCGAGCCCGACGACCAGCCGGCGAGCATCACGCCGTAGAGGCCGAGGCCCGACATCGCGAGCAACCACATGATGCCGAACGGGAGATCAGCGAGCTGCAGGAACGTCTCGTGCCCGGCGATGGTGACGAGCCCGCCGATGGGCACGATGCTGAACGCGAGGAACGCGGGGAGCAGCGCGAGGTAGGGCGCAAGGAAGAAGATGCGCTTGTCGGCGGTGTTCGGCGCGCTCTGCTCCTTGAAGAAGAGCTTGATGCCGTCGGCGAGCGACTGGAGCAGACCGAACGGACCCGCGCGGTCGGGGCCGATGCGGTTCTGCATGCGCGCGATCACCTTGCGCAGGAACCAGATGTACATCAGCACCGACAGCAGCAGCAACACGAACACTGCAATCGTCTTGCCGATCACGATCAGCACGACGGTGAGGTCGACGCCTCCCGAGAACAGCGGATCGGCCGCGAGCACGTTCACCTCGTGGTCTCCACGCGCACGTCGGTGACTGCGACGTTGGCGTCGATCAACACGGCGGGGTTGGCTTCGCCGCCCTGCGCGAACGGGATGAACGCGGTGCCGGGCGCGACCGACGGGTCGGTGCGCACGGGCAGCGTGATCGTGGCGCGCGCGCTGGTGACGCGCACATCGTCACCGACCGCGTTGACGCCGAGACGGGAGAGGTCGCTCGGGTGCACGAACAGCGCGGGGTCGTCGGCCAGGCCGCGCACCGCGGTGCTCGACGATGCCGTGGCGCCGGCATCGGGGAGGCGACGCGCCACCACGAGGCGGAGGCTGTAGGCGTCGGTGGGGTCGAGTGCGACGACCGGCGCGACGCGGTCCCACTCGTGCAACGCCGGCGCACCGGCGAGCGCGTCGGACGCGGCGTCGACGAGCGCGGGAACCGCTTCGCCCTCGTCGGCGTCGTCACCTTCGGTGAGGCCGGGCTTGATCGTGCTGAGCGAACCGGTGCCGCTCGACGCGACGGCGCCGCCGCCGATCGACGAGAGATGCGTGTCGTCGAACGCGATGCCAGGCTTGATCGGCTCCCACGACACGCCGGTGCTCACGCCGAGTGCCGCGTGCAACACGATCTCCTCGGGGTGCGCCGCGATCGGCAGCACTGCACCATCACGCGCGCGACGCACGAGCCCGGCGTCGACGCCCGCGAACGCCGGCGCGACGCGGGCGATCTCGTTCTGCACGTCGTCGACGGTCTCGAAGCCGAAGTCGGTGCCGAAGCGCACCGCAAGCTCGCCGGCGATGCGCCAGTCGTCCATCGACGTGCCGTCGGGGCTGACGAGGCTCGTGACGCGCTGGACGCGCCCTTCGAGGTTGGTGGTGGTGCCCGTCTTCTCGCCCCACACCGTGGTGGGGAGGAACACGTCGGCGCGTGCGGCCGCGTCGTCGGCAAAGGCACCGACCGCGATGATCGAACGAACGCCAGCGAGTGCACGCGCCACGAGGTCGGCGTCGGGCACGTCGCGCTCGAGGTCGGCGCCGAGCACCACGAGCGTGTCGATCTGCCCATTGGCGGCAGCTTCGAGGATGCCGATCGTGTCGAGGCCACCAGCGGCGGGCACCGAGCCCCACTCGGCGGCGAGCGCGTCGCGCCCCGCGTCGAGCGTGACCCGACCAGGCAGGAAGCCGGGTGTGAGGCCGAGGTCGAGCGCGCCGTGCACGTTGCCGCGCCGCAGGGCGGAGAGGAACTTCACGCCCGGCACGCCGGCCAGCGCGGCCGCGGCCTGCACCACCGCCGCCGGCGACTCCGCGAGCGACGGACGGCCGAGCACCACGACGAGATCGCCGTCGCGTCCGTCGAGGGCGTCGACCGCGCGCTCGATCTGACCATCGCCCGACGCGGTGCCGTTGCCGGAGAGCGCGCGAGCCAACGACTGTGCGATCGAGCCTTCGTCGCCCGGTGCGTGGCGCAGCACGGCGTGCGCGTCGCGCGTGAGGCCAGTGGCGCCGGCCGCGATCTCGATGAGCGGCACGCCGAGCTCGACGGCGGCGAGGCGCACGCGCAGCGCGAGCACCGGAAGCTCTTCTTTGAGATCGGGGCCGAGCAACACGATGCCGCGGGCGCGATCGAGATCGGAGATCACCGCGCGCGGGAGGCCCAGCACGACCTCCGCGGGCAGGCCGTCGCCGAGTTGTGCATCCACGTGGTCGGTGCCGAGCACGCCCTTGAGCAGGCGACCCCACACGTAGGCGTCTTCGTTGGTGCCGCGTGCACCACCGATCATCGCGATGGAACCAGGGCCGTGCGTGTCGAGCGACTGCTGCAGCGACGCGGCCGCGGCGTCGAGCGCGTCGGGCCACGACCCGTTCACGAGCTCGCCGCCCTGCTTCACCATCGGCGTGCGCACGCGGTCGTCACGGTGCACCCAGTCGATGCCGTAGCGACCTTTGTCGCAGAGCCAACCCTGGTTCACCGGTTCCGAATCCACGCCGAGCAGGCGCACCACCTGGTTCGACGTGCTCTGCAGCGCGCCACGGCAGTTGACCGCGCACGTGGTGCACGACGTCTCGACGGTCTGCAGGTCCCACGGTCGCGCCCGGAAGCGGTACGACCCCGCGGTGAGCGCGCCGACCGGGCAGATCTGCACGGTGTTGCCCGAGAAGTAGGAGGTGAACGGCTCGTCGGGGTAGGTGATCACCTCGGTGGTGCCACCGCGCCCGCCGAAGTCGATCAGCGGGTCGCCGGCCACCTCGGCCGCGAACCGCGTGCAGCGACCGCACTGGATGCAGCGCTCGCGGTCGAGCAGCACGAGATCGCTGATCGGGATCGGCTTCTCGAAGTGCCGCTTCTCTTCGATGAAGCGCGACTCGCCCGGGCCGAACGCGAGCGTTTGGTCTTGCAGCGGACACTCACCACCGCGGTCGCACACCGGGCAGTCGAGCGGGTGGTTGATCAGCAGGAACTCGAGCACGCCGTCCTGCGCGCCCTTCACCCGGTCGTTGGTGGTGTGCACGACCATGCCGTCGGCCACGGGCGTGGCGCACGAGATCACCAGGCCCCGCATGCCTTCGACTTCGACCAGACACATGCGGCACATGCCGACGGGCTTCATGCGCTCGTGCCAGCAGAAGCGCGGGATGTAGGTGCCGTGCTGCTGCGCGGCTTTGATCAGCAACTCGCCGCGCGGCACCTGCGCCTCTTTGCCGTCGATCGTGATGGTGACGAGGTCGGGCCCCGGCGCGACCGGGATCACGTAGCGGTGATCCGACGGCCACTGCGACATCTGGATCTCGTCGGTCATGACACCGCCACTTCTGCCGCGGCTGACACTTCCATCGCCTGCACTTCGATGGCTCGGCGAGCTTCCGTGTCGCGCGCCATGCGTTCGATGATCTCGTCGCGCCACCACCGGTTGAGGCTCACCATCGGCGACACGGTGCTCGGCCCGAGCGGGCAGATGGTGGTCTGCCCCGGAGGCCAGTCGAGGCCCGGCGCGATGTTGTTGCCGAAGCTGAGCAACAAGTCGAGATCTTCAGGACGGCCTTGGCCGTTGAGCATCCGGTAGAGCACCTTCTCGATCCAGCCCGAACCTTCGCGGCACGGCGTGCACTTGCCGCACGACTCGTGCGCAAAGAACTTCGCGATGCGCCAGGCGATGAGCAGCGGGTCGACGGTGTCGTCGAACACGGTGACCGCGCCCGACCCGAGCATGGTGGTGGCGCCGGTGAGCTGGGTCTGCACGTAGTCGATGTCGAGCGCGACGTCGAGATGCTCTTCGAGCAACCACGGCGACGACGCACCGCCGGGGATGAAGAAGCCCATCTTGGCGCCGTCCTTCATGCCGCCGCCGAGCCCCTCGATGAGGTCGCGGAAGGTGATCCCCATCTCGACCTCGTAGTTGCCCGGGCGCTCCACGTGACCGGCGAGCGAGAAGATGCGCGTGCCGCGCGAGCGCTCGAT
This sequence comes from Acidimicrobiia bacterium, assembly GCA_040509195.1. Taxonomy (GTDB): domain Bacteria; phylum Actinomycetota; class Acidimicrobiia; order IMCC26256; family DASPTH01; genus DASUMF01. The sequence continues at coordinate 7,681 of JBEVLJ010000280.1, read as the reverse complement.
GCCCATGGCGGCGTGCCACTCGGCGCCGTGGCGCAGGATGTGCGGGACCGTGCTCAGCGTCTCGACGTTGTTCACGATCGTGGGCGACGCGTACACGCCTTGCGCGGCCGGGAACGGCGGCTTGATGCGCGGCATCGCGCGCTCGCCTTCGAGGCTCGACAGCAACGCGGTCTCGTCGCCGGCGATGTAGCAACCGGCGCCGCGGTGCAACACGATCTCAAGGTCGAAGCCCGACCCTTGGATGTCCTTCCCGACGAAGCCGTGCGCGTACGCGTCGGCCAGCGCCTGACGCACGCGGTCGGCACCCAGCGCGAACTCGCCGCGCATGTAGATGAACGCGTGGTGGGCCTGGATCGCGTAGGCCGCGATCACGATGCCCTCGATGAGCTGGTGCGGATCGCGCTCGAGGAGCATGTGGTCCTTGAACGTGGCGGGCTCACCCTCGTCGGCGTTGACCGCGAGGTAGCGCGGGAACACGTCTTTCGGCAGGAACGACCACTTCTGACCGGTGCTGAAGCCGGCGCCGCCCTTGCCGCGCAGGCCGGAGTCTTGCACCGTCTTGACGATGTCGTCGGGCGCTTGCCCGAACGCGACCGGCAGCATCTCGTAGGCGCCGTTCGCAAGCGCGGCCTCGATGGTGAACGAGTCGTCGGGGTGATCCCGCAGGAACGTGGTGGTCATGCGCGTCTCTTGGATCGCCACTACTCCGCGCTCCCGAGCGATCCCGACAGCGAACGCGCGACTCGCGCGCCGCGCGCGTACTCGTTCACGATCTCCGCCGCGGCTTCCGGCGTGACCGGGCCGTGGTAGTCGTAGTTCACCTGCATCACCGGCGCTTGGTCGCACGCGGCGATGCACTCGACTTCTTCGACGGTGATGTCGGGGTTGTCGGCGTACGCGTGCTCCAGGTGCGTGAGCAACTGCGGCGCGCGGTTCACGATGCACGCGTAGTTCGTGCACACCGACACCACGAGCTTGCCGACCGGCGCGAGCTTGAACATCGTGTAGAAGCTCGCGGTGCCGAGCACGAGCGCGGGCGTCATGTCGAGCAGGCCCGCGACTTCTTCGATCGCTTCCGGCTTGACCCAACCGTCTTGATCTTGCGCGAGGTGCAACAGCGGGAGCAACGCAGAGCGCTTGAACGGGTAGCGCGCGATGATGCCGCGCGCGGTGTCGAGGTTCGCGGGGCTGAAGGTCACCGGTCGACCTCCCCCATGATCGGATCGATGCTCGAGACGATGGCCACGGCGTCGGCGAACATACCGCCGGGCACCATCGCGTCCATCGATTGGAGGTTGTAGAACGACGGACCGCGGATGTGCATGCGCACCGGCTTCGAGGTGCCGTCGGACACGAGGTAGCAACCGATCTCGCCGCGCGGCGACTCGACCGCCACGTACGTCTCGCCGACCGGTACGCGGAAGCCTTCGGTGAACAGCTTGAAGTGGTGGATGAGCGCTTCCATCGACTCGTCGATGCGCGCCCGCGGCGGCGGCGTGACCTTGCGGTCCTGCACGCGGTAGTCGCCGCCGGGCATGTGCTCCACGCACTGGCGCACGATCTTCACCGACTCGAGGATCTCGTAGAGACGGATCTGGAAACGGTCGAACACGTCGCCGTTCGCGGTGTAGATCACGTCGAAGTCGACGTCGTCGTACGCGAGGTACGGCTGCGCCTTGCGGAGGTCCCACGCGAACCCGGTCGATCGCAGGATCGGCCCGGTCGCGCCGAGGGCCAGCGCCTCTTCGGTGGTGAGCACGCCCACACCGACCGTGCGCTCACGGAAGATCGGGTTGTCAGTGAGCAACTCGGAGTACTCGGCCACGCCGGCGACGACGGTGTCGCACACCTCGAGGGTGGCTTCCTTCCATCCGTCGGGCAGGTCGGCCGACACGCCACCGGCGCGGATGTAGTTGTGGTTCATGCGCAGCCCGGTGATCATCTCGAGCAGTCGCAGCGTGACCTCACGCTCGCGCCAGCCGTAGATCATCATCGAGACGGCGCCGAGGTCCATGCCGTTGGTGGCCTGGAACAAGAGGTGCGAGCTCATGCGGTTGAGCTCCACCATCATCATGCGGATCCACGTGGCGCGCTCCGGCACCTCCACGTCGAGCAGGCGTTCCACCGCGAGCGAGTACACGAGCTCGTTCGACAACGGCGACGCGTAGTCCATGCGCGTGACGTTGGTCGCGCCCTGCACGTAGGTGAGCTCCTCACCCGTCTTCTCCATGCCGGTGTGGAGGTAGCCCACGATCGGCTTGGCGCGCAGCACGGTTTCGCCGTCGAGCTCCATCATGATGCGCAACACGCCGTGGGTCGAAGGGTGCTGCGGACCCATGTTGATGATCATGGTGTCGTCGTCGTCGGGCCACGGCCCGCCCGTCAGCACCACCTCGGCTTCGCGCGCCTTGCCGGTGAGCGGACGGAGAAGCTGCGCGCCTTCGTCGGTCTGCAGTTCGAGACGACGGCGCTCCGGCGCGTCCGTGCCAACCATCTTGGACCTGGTCTCGTCGCTCATCGCGGACCCGGATCCTGCTTGAACGTGACCGGCACGCGCGCGGGGGAGTCGTCCTTGCGCAACGGGTGACCCGACCAGTCGTCGGGCATCAGGATGCGCGTGAGGTCGTCGTGACCGTCGAACACCACGCCGAACAGGTCGTACGTCTCGCGCTCGCCGAACGCGATGCCCGGGTAGAGCATCGCGATGCTCGGCACCGTCATGTCGTCGGCCGGCACCTGACAGATGGTGCGGATGCGACGGTTGCGCGGGTGCGACAAGAAGTTGGCGACCACTTCGAAGCGCTCGGCGCTCACACCCGGCGGCACGGCGCGAGCGGCGTCGACCAGGTGATCGACCGCGCACACGTCGAGACATTGGGTGAAGCGCTGTTCGTCGCGCAAGAAGGTGGCGACGCCCGCCCAGTCGGCGCGCTCCACGTGCAACACCGCTTGACCGTGCGAGTCGACGAAGACGGTCGACGGGAACTTCTCCACCACCGCGGCGGCGACCTCGTCGTCGATCACGGGAGCCGCACTCGTCTCGTCGGTGGACTCGACTTCGTGATTCTCTTCACGAGCGTCGGCATCGGTGTCGGTGGCCATTCGCGAACCCGCTGCTCAGCTCGCCGCGACGACGCCGTCGCGTGCCTCGATCTGGATGGCTGCGCCACCGTGCGCGCTGCGCTCGCGGCGCTTCATGATCTCGCCCGACTTGATCTGCTCGTCGAGGGTGAGGATTCCGTGCATCAGCGTTTCCGGGCCGGGCGGGCAACCGGGCACGTACACGTCGACCGGCACGATCTGGTCGACGCCTTGCACGATCGCGTAGTTGTTGAACATGCCACCGCTGCTCGCGCACACACCCATCGAGATGACCCACTTGGGCTCGACCATCTGGTCGTAGACCTGGCGGAGCACCGGCGCCATCTTCTGGCTGACGCGACCCGCCACGATCATGAGGTCGGCCTGGCGGGGGCTGGCGCGGAAGATCTCCATGCCGAAGCGGGAGAGGTCGTAGTGCGCCGCGCCGGTGGCCATCATCTCGATCGCGCAGCAGGCGAGACCGAAGGTGGCCGGCCACACCGAGCTGCGGCGCGCCCACTTCACGAGGTCTTCCACGCGGCCGGTGAGGAAGTTGTGCGGAACCTGTTCGAGCCCCACTACGCCGCCACCTCTTCGTGTTCGTCGTCGTCGAACGACACGACGGCGGCCGGGTCGAGGCCGTCACGACCAGGCGCACCCGCGGCGCGCAGCACGCCGGCGCCCGCGCGCGACATGACCTGCTTCACGGGTCCCCACTCGAGCGCGCCGGTGGACAGAAGGTAGGCAAACGGCACCAACAGGACGAGCAGGAACACGCCCATGAGGATGAGGCCGTATGCGCCCGGCACGAGGTCGCGCATGATCGTGGCGAACGGATAGAGGAAGATGATCTCGACGTCGAGGACGATGAACGCCATCGCAACCAGGTAGAACTTCACCGGGAAACGCTCGGCTGGTTCAGATTCGGGCACGATGCCGCATTCGTACGGCGCTTGCTTCGCCGACGTGGGGCGGCGTGGGCCCAGCAATGTGGACGCGAGGAACGAACCCGAGACGAACAGCACCACGAGGATGATCATGGTGAGGATGGGCAAGTACGCGCTCATGCCGGATCCCACCTCGCTCCCCTGCGTTTCCGTGCGCGCCACGTGCGCGAACGTGCGATGTCGCGGCCTCCCGGCCCTTTCGGGCGCAGGCTATCCGACTCCAATGCGCACTCGCCTCTTCGGCGCGGACTTGATCGCGACCTCGGCGGCGGCCAGGACCAGTGGCTGAACCGCGTGGCCGAGGCTGCTAGCGTCCTCCGGGAGCCCGGGCGGGGCTCACTCGACTTTTATGCCCTTCTCTCGACGCGTCCTCACCGCCGTCATCGCGCTCGCGATGGCACTCGTCCCCGCTCTCTGGGCGTCGACGGCCTTCGCCTCCACGGCCGACGACCTCGATGCAGCGCGCGCGAAGCTCGCGTCGGCGCGGGAGTCCGCGAACGAAGCGGTCGCGTCGTTCACCGCCGCCGAGAACAAGCTCGCGGAGACGGAGAACAAGATCGCCGACCTCACCGCGTCGATCAACGACTTGAAGGCCAAGGCCGCGTCACTGAAGGACATCGTGCGCGAGCGCGCGCGGTACGCCTACACGCACCAGGGCGAGCAGCTCGACCTCATGGTCGACGCCGACGGCCCGGTCCAGGCCGCACGGCGCAGCCAACTGCTCGACCACGCGAACCAACAAGACAACGACGCGGTGAAGAAGCTCGCGATCGTCAACGACGACCTCAAGCGCCAACAGGACGACTTGAAGTCACAGTTGTCGCAGCAACAGACCACCAAGGATCAGCTCGAGGCGAAGGCGAGCGACCTGAAGGGCAAGCTTGCCGACGCGCAGTCCGCCGCGACCGCGTTGCAGCAGAAGCTCGAAGCGGAAGCCGCCGCCGCGCGGGCCGCCGCCGATGCCGAGAAGGCCAAAGCGCTCGCCGCGGAGGCCGCCGCGGTGAAGGGCGCGCAGCAGGTGTCGAACGGTGGCGCGGGTCAGATCATCAGCGCACCCACGATCAGCGGCTTCACGTGCCCGGTGTCGGGCGCCTCGTACGGCGACGACTTCGGTGGTGCACGCGCGCACGGCGGCATCGACATGTTCGTGCCGATGCGTACGCCGGCGGTCGCGGTGAAGGGCGGCTCGGTCACGTTCGTGCCGAACGAAGGTGCCGGCGGCAACGCGGCCTACCTCAACGCGAACGACGGCAACGTCTACTACTACGCGCACTTCGACTCGTACGTCGGCCCCGGCGGCCGCAGCGTGTCGGCCGGCGAAATCATCGGGCTCACCGGCATGACCGGCAACACGTCCGCGTCGCACCTGCACTTCGAGATTCGCCTCGGTGGCGCGAACGGCACCAAGACGAATCCGTACCCAACGCTCAGAGGCGCCGGGTGCTGAGCCGACACACCTCCACATGAGCGAACAACACGCACGCAGCGACCGCGTGCTCGACGCCACCTTCGTGGCCGAGCTGGGCGACCGTTCGGCCGACGAGCTGCGCGGCATGCACGCCGAGTGCCTCGAGCTCGAGACCGAGGTGTCGTACGTGCGTCGCCTCACGCAGGCGCGCATCGACATCCTCGAAGCCGAGATCGGTCGACGCGAGCGCGGCGACTCGCTCGAAGACCTGATCAACAACCTGCCGGAGATCCTCGCCGACTCGGGGCCGCGCGGGAACCCGGCCTCGAGCCGCTTGCCGATGCAGATGGCACCCGAGCAGGACAGCGAGTGGGCACCGAGGCTCGAGGCGTTCGACCGCACGCTCACCAATCTCACGGTGTTGTCAGAAGACGAGCTCAGCAGCGCGATCGACGGCCTGCGCGCGCTCGAGCGTGAGGTGTCGGACCAACGGCGTGCGTTGTTCGGCGTGATCGACCGCATCGACATCGAGCTCGCCGAGCGCCTTCGCACCAACTAGCCCGCGCGTCGTGGTCACGTCCCGTTCATGCGGGATGGGGCACCCCTCGCGAGCGCCGGTAGCATCGTCGGGCCATGCGAGTTGCCATGTTGAGCGTGCACACGTCACCTCTTGCGCAGCCGGGTGGCGGCGACGCCGGGGGCATGAACGTCTACATCCGTGCCCTCGCGTCGGCGCTGGCTCGGGCGGGCGTCCAGGTCGACGTGCTGACGCGCACGGAACACCCGGAGCAACCGCCGGTCGTGGTGGTCGAGCCCGGCTTCCGCGTGTTGCACGTCGACGCCGGCCCGCGTGCCGTGGTGCCGCGCAGCCAATTCCCGGACCTCGTCACCCCGTTCGGTGACGCGGCGCGCGACCAGCTCGAGCGGTGTGGCGACGCCTACGACGTGATCCACGCGAACTACTGGGTGTCGGGCGCGGTCGGTCACCGTTTGAAGCACGAGTTGGGGCTGCCGCTCGTCACCACGTTCCACTCGCTGGATCGGGTGCGCGCGGAGGTGGGGCTCGGCGACGACGTGCCGCTGCGCCCGCGCGTGGAATCGCAGGTCGTGCGGTGCGCGGATCTCGTGATCGCGTCGACCGACGAAGAGCGACGTCAGCTCGAGCGTCACTACGGCGCCGACCCCGAACGCATCGAGATCATCCCGCAGGGTGTCGACGCCGCGCTGTTCTCGCCCGGTGATCGCGAAGCGGCGAAGCGTTCGCTGGGTGTCGCCGGGCGCCCGGTCTTGGTGTTCGTGGGTCGCATCCAGCCGCTGAAGGGCGCCGACCTCGCGGTGCGCGCGCTCGCGGAGCTCCGCGACCCGCGCGCGGAGTTGTTGATCGTCGGTGGGCCGAGCGGTCCCGACGGCCACGCCGAGTTGGCGCACTTGCATGCGCTGGTCGAAGAGCTCGGGCTCGTCACGCGGGTGCGGTTCGTGTCGCCCCGTCGTCACGAAGAGCTGGCGCCGTACTACCGCGCGGCCGACGTGTGCGTGGTGCCATCGCGCAGCGAATCGTTCGGGCTCGTCGCGTTGGAGGCCGCCGCGTGTGGCACGCCGGTGGTGGCGTCCGACGTCGGTGGGTTGCGCATCGTCGTCGACGACGGTCGCACGGGTGTGCTCGTCGCGGAGCGCGATCCGCGTGCGTTCGCCAGCGCGATCGAACGTGCGATGCGCGGCTCCGAGGTGATGTCGGCGAACGCGATCGCGCATGCGTCGACGTTCCAGTGGAGCATCGCAGCAGCCCGTCTGCGCCGGCACTACCACGACCTCAGCACCCGCGCGCTCGTGCAGTGTCGCTGAGCGGGTCGTCGCCGTCACCGCTCCTGGACGAGGAGCTCGCACGCGCGCACGCGCTCGTCGCCTCGCATCTCGAGGGACCCGTTGCCGCCGAGGAGTACGTGCAGACGGTCGAGTACGACCCGGAGTTGCGCCGCTGGTACGTGCGCTTCACGTGTGATGCGCGCGACGCCACCACGATCTACTTCGATCTGCATCAGCGCACGCTGCGGTACGAGGTGTACTTCCTGCCGATCCCGCCGGAGCATCTCGAGGATCTCTACGAGGTGCTGTTGCGGGCGAATCACTCGATGTATGGCGCGCGCTTCTCGCTCGGTCCCGACGGCGACATCTATCTCGTCGGCCGCGTCGCGCTCGAGCACCTCGACACCGACGAGCTCGACCGCATCATCGGCGTGCTCTACGA
>JBEVLJ010000279.1:0-2951 GCA_040509195.1 Acidimicrobiia bacterium | reverse complement strand
AGGCGTTGGATCGCGTCGCGGTCGCGTCCATTGCCCGACGGTGCCGCAACGGCCGTGACCTGTTCGACACCGAGCTGATCCTGCGTGCCGACCGCGCCGGTCTCACCGTGACCGAGCTTTCGGTCACCGTGGTGGAGCGACGGCCCTCGCGCACGCCGATCGCACGGCGCGCCGCGCGCACGATCCTCGGACTCGCGCGCTTGCGCGTGCTGCTGTGGCGAGAACACCGGTCGTAGGCCGAGCGTCGGAGTGCATGCTCCCCGTAGGCTGAGCACAGCGGACGTCAGTTGGGCATGAAGGGGTGCAATGGGCACGAGTGAGATCGAGCAGCGCGGGATCGACACGATCCGCGGCCTCGCGTTGGACGCGGTGCAGCAGGCCGGCAACGGCCACCCCGGCACCGCGATGGCACTGGCGCCACTCGCCCACGTGTTGTGGACGCGCGTCATGCGCTACGACGCCGGCGCGCCCGAGTGGCCCGATCGCGATCGCTTCGTCTTGTCGAATGGGCACGCGTCGATCCTGCTCTACTCGATGCTCTACCTCACCGGGTTCGGACTCGAGCTCGACGACCTCGAACAGCTCCGGCAATGGGGCTCACACACGCCCGGCCACCCGGAGTACCGACACACCAAGGGCGTCGAGGTCACGACCGGTCCCCTCGGCCAAGGGTTCGCGAACGGCGTGGGGATCGGCCTGGCGGAGGCAAACCTGCGTGAGCGCTTCGGTCCCGACGCGGTCGACCATCACACGTTCGTCATCTGTGGCGACGGGTGCCTGCAGGAAGGCGTGAGCCACGAGGCGGCGTCGCTCGCCGGGCACCTCGGGCTCGGTCGCCTGGTGTACGTGTACGACCACAACCACATCACGATTGACGGTCCCACCGAGCTCTCGTACAGCGACGACGTCGCCAAGCGCTTCGAGGGCTACGGCTGGCACGTCGTCGACCTCGGTGAGGTCGCCAACGATCCCGACACCATCGAGGCCGGCGTGCGCGCGGGCATGTCCGAGGCCGATCGTCCGAGCATCGTGCTGCTGCGCAGCCACATCGGCTACCCGTCGCCGAAGTACACCGACACCGCGTACGCGCACGGCAACGCGCTGGGCGCCGACGAGGTGGCGGCCACGAAGGCGATCCTCGGGCTTCCCGAAGCAGCGTTCTCGGTGCCCGACGACGTGCTCGCGTACTACCGCGACGCGGGGTCGCGTGGCGCGTCGGCGCGCACCGAGTGGGAGACTCGGCGCGAGGCGTATCGCGTACGGGAACCCGAGCTCAACGCGTCGCTCGAAGCGTGCGTCGAACAGCGCGGCCTCGACGGCTGGGAAGCGAAGCTCCCCTCGTGGGAGGTCGGTGAGTCGGTGGCCACGCGACGCGCATCGGGCAAGGTGCTCGACGCGATCATCGACGTGGTTCCCGGTCTGCTCGTCGGCGGCGCCGACCTGAGCGAGAACACCGGCACGCTGCTCGAAGGCGGTGAGGTGATCGCGCCCCACCTCTTCAAGGGGCGCCAGCTGCACTACGGCATCCGTGAGCACGGCATGGGCTCGATCATGAACGGCATGTCGGTGAGCGGCGTGATGCCGGCGGGCGGCACGTTCTTCGTGTTCAGCGATTACATGCGCCCCGCGGTGCGCCTCGCCGCGCTGTCGCAGTACAAGACCGCATTCGTGTGGACACACGACTCGATCGGCGTGGGTGAAGACGGTCCCACCCACCAGCCGATCGAGCACTTGGCCTCGCTGCGCGCGATGCCGAACCTGCCCGTCATCCGTCCCGCCGATGCCAACGAGTGCGCGCACGCATGGAAGGTGCACATCGACGGCGCCGGACCCACCGCGATCGTGCTCGCTCGGCAGAACTCGCCCGTGCTCGAAGGCACCGCGACGCGTGGTGCCACCGGGTTGGCGAAGGGCGCGTACGTGTTGGTCGACGAAGCGGGCGACGCGCCCGAGCTCGTCCTCGTGGGCACGGGATCCGAGGTGTCGCTGTGCGTCGCCGCCGCGGAATCGCTCGCGGCCGAAGGTACGTCGGTGCGCGTGGTCTCGTTCCCGTCGTGGGAGCTGTTCGAAGCGCAGCCCGAGGAGTACCGCGACGCCGTGCTCCCTGCCGGGGTGCCGTCGCTCGGGGTGGAAGCGGGCGCCACGTTCGGGTGGGATCGCTACGTCGACGCGGTCGTCGGGCTCGACCACTACGGCGCGTCGGCGCCCGGGTCACGTGTGTTCACCGAGTTCGGGTTCACACCCGAGCACGTCGTCGAACGTGCCCGTGACCTGCTCGCGTCGTGGGTATGACCTCGGCATCGACACCCACACACCACGAACCGCTCACCGCATCGCACCCAGGGAGATTCCCCCGATGACCAGCGCCCTCGCCCACCTCAACGATCTCGGCCAGAGCCCGTGGTACGACAACCTCGCCCGTCCGCTGCTGTCCGGCGGAGGCCTGCAGGCGCTCGTCACCGACGACGGCATCCGCGGTGTCACGTCGAACCCCACGATCCTCGACAAGGCGATCGACGCCGGTGAGGGATACGACGAGCAGCTCGCCGCGTGCGCCGAGGCGGGCGAGTCGATCGAAGACACGTATTGGGCGGTGGTCATCGACGACATCAGGTCGGCCGCCGACATCCTGCGCCCGGTGTACGACTCGCTCGATCGCAGCGACGGCTTCGTGTCACTCGAGGTGTCGCCTGACCTCGCGCACGACACCGCCGGCACGATCGAGATGGCGAAGTCGTTGTGGGCGCGGGTCGACCGACCCAACCTCATGATCAAGATTCCCGCCACGCTCGAAGGGATCCCTGCGATCGAGGAAGTGATCGCGGACGGCATCAACGTGAACGTCACGCTGATCTTCTCGATCGCACGGCACGAGCTCGTGATCGAGGCGTACCTCAAGGGTCTGGAGCGTCTCGCGGCGTCGGGCGGCGACCTGTCGTCGATCTCGTCGG
>JBEVLJ010000278.1:0-9490 GCA_040509195.1 Acidimicrobiia bacterium | reverse complement strand
GTTCCGACTTCATGGAGATGTTCGTCGGCGTGGGTGCGGCGCGTGTGCGCGACCTCTTCCAGACCGCCCGCAAGCAGGCGCCCGCGATCATCTTCGTCGACGAGATCGACTCCATCGGCCGCAAGCGCGGCGCCGGGCTCGGCGGTGGGCACGACGAGCGCGAGCAGACGCTCAACCAGATGCTCGCCGAGATGGACGGCTTCGAGGCCACCGAAGGCATCGTGATGATGGCCGCCACCAACCGGCCCGACGTGCTCGACCCCGCGCTGCTGCGCCCGGGCCGCTTCGACCGTCAGATCATGGTGCCGCTGCCCACGCAAGACGAGCGGATCGCGATCCTCAAGGTGCACTTCCGCGACAAGCGCATCGCCGACGACGTCGACGTCGACGTGATCGCGCGCGGCACGCCCGGCATGTCGGGCGCCGACCTCTCCAACCTCGTGAACGAAGCCGCGCTGTTCGCAGTGCGGCGCGGCTCGAACGAAGCGCACGCCGAAGACTTCGACACCGCACGTGACCGCGTGCTCATGGGTCTCAAGCGCGACTCGATGGCACTCACCGCCGAAGAGAAGGAAGTGGTCGCCTACCACGAGGGCGGACACGCAGTGGCGGCGTACGTGCTCGAGCACGCCGACCCGGTGCACAAGGTGACCATCCTCCCGAGCGGCATGGCACTGGGTGTCACCATGCAACTTCCGGTGGAAGAGCGTCACATCTACAAAAAGGACTACATCATCGACTCGCTGGTCGTCCGCATGGGTGGACGCATCGCCGAGGAGCTGGTGTACGGCCACACGTCGACCGGGGCGCAGAACGACCTCGTCGGCGCCACCGAGCTCGCCCGCAAGATGGTCCGGGAGTGGGGCATGTCGGATCGCATCGGCCCGATGGCGTGGGGCTCACAAGGTGCGGTCTTCCTCGGTGAGGACCTCATGCACACGCGTGACTACTCCGACGAGACCGCACGCGTGATCGACGAAGAGGTCGAGCGCATCCTGCGCGACGAGGAGAACCGCACCCGCAAGATCCTGGGCGAGAACCGCGCGGGGCTCGAAGCCGTCGCACGCAACCTGCTCGAATTCGAGACGCTCGACGGTGCCGAGGTCGGACGTCTGGTCGACGAGGCCATGGGTCACAAGGCCGGCGGTCCTCGCCACTACGTGCACGCCGACGGCACCGACGACATCGCCGCACCGCTTCCCGAGGGCGAATCCCTCACCGACATCGACGACGGGTTGTAAGACCCGCGTCAATCGAGGGCGCCGAGATGTGGTTCGGGTGTTGATCCTGGATCGCGGAGCTCGGCGAGGGCGGCCCACAGGTCGGTGGCGCTGAAGGAGCCCACGAAAGATCGCTGCACCACGCCGTCGGCGTCGGCGATCACGGTGGTGGGAACGGCCGCGATCTCGTAACGACGATGGAGGTCGCCGCGCGCCTCGGCGGTGATGTCGCACGTGGCCACTTCGGCGCCGTCGAGCACCTCGACCTTCGCGGGGAGTCCACGGCACGAGTCGCACGCGGCCGACGAGAACAGTGCAACCAGCCACGGCGCGTCACGTCGATCGAAGTCGTCGCGGTCGAGTTGACGGGGCACCGGGTACACGTCGCGCGGCGGCGCGTCCGGCGGACGGCGGCGCAGCGACCAGGCGACCACGCCCACCGCGATGGCGAGCACCACCGCGATTGCGATGCGGACGATCACGCGGCAGCCATGTCAGGCGGGCACACCGTTGGTGAAATCAGGCACGGCCACCATCCACGCCGCGCCCGCGACACCGGTGACGGTGAGGCCGACCACGACGGGGTGATCCGCCACGACGACGATCACCTGCTCGCGGGTCGCGCCGAGCTCGCCGAGCGAGACACTGGCGAAGCGGCTCGCCGGGATCGCGACCGCGGGTGCACTGCTCGGCGCGCCGCCGGTGCGGTTGTACGACCGCACCTCGGCGGTGAGCCCCTCGCCGCCGGGATTCAGGATCGAGACGCTCGCGTTGCCGTCGACCCCGGGGAGCGCGATCACCCACCGCGTCGCGGCGCGCGTCGCTCCCACCGCGGTGGCCACGCCGGTGCTCGACGACGCGTCGGGCCACCATCCGAGCATCTCCACCACGAGCGGCGGCGCGTGCCCTTCGACGTCGCGCGCGAATGCACGCACGGTGTACGACGACCCCACTGGCACTTGCGTCGCCACGTCGACCGCGACGACGGAGTGCGACGGCACCGACACCACCTGCGGCGTGAGGCTCACGTCGTTGTCGAGCACCACCGCAACTTCCACCGTTGATGCGCGTGACCCGAAGTTCGCCACGCCGACCTTGCTCTGCGCACCATCGACGTTGGTGCCGAAGGGCAGATCCCACGTTCGCCGCGGTGACGTCGCACCGAGCGACAGCGAGATGCCACGGCGCGCCGGCGCGTCATCGGGCGCGGTGCCGTCGAAGATCATGGTGCGCTCGGCCACGACGCGACCCACCCGCGCGTGCACGTGCATTGCGACGATGCCCTGTCGCGGGACGACGTCGTGCACCGCACGCGTGATGCGCGACCGTCGTGGCACCACCAGCGCCTGCAACGCGTCGGGTTCCTGCACCCCCGCGTCGGTGACGAACGACACGTCGACGACGGCGTCGTCACCAAATGGATTGAACAGCGTGAGGTAGTGCTGCGACCCGCGCACGGTGGTGCCCGCGGCGAAGTACCAGTCGGAGCCGGCGCGGCGACTGCACGGCTCGGTTGCGACGTCGTCTGTCGCGGTGTTGGCGATCTCGTGCGCGACCGCGGCTGGTCCGCCCGTCACCTCCACCACCACGCCCGGCTCCGCCGTCGCCAACACGTCGGCCACGCGCAGGCGCGCTTCGCGGTGCGCGTCGACGTGCAACGTGCGCGACGCCGGCGCCGCAGTGCCGCCAGGCATCACCGTGACGGTGGCGACGATCTCTCGATCCGCCACGCTCGACACGATGATCGTCTCGTCGGCGCGCCCGTCGGGCGTCGACGTGCCTTCGGTGCAGAACCACGACGCCGACAACGCGTCGACCGACGGCAAACCAGGATCCTCGAGCGCGGTGGCCGACGCGGCCGCACTGGGCGTGGTGGTGTGGTCCTGCTGCTGGAACACGACCGCGACCACGACGGCCACGATCACGAGGAGGAGGATGGGGCCGCGCCGCACGTTCCTCACACGCGTTCCCACCAGTACGAGTCGTCGTCGAGCACCTCGGCCAGCGGATCCGGCCGGTGCTCCCGCTCGCGACGTTCGCGGTGCGCAGCCGCGTCGGCGGTGCGATCGCGCACGACCCGTGTCTTCCACCAACGCCACGCCGCGAACAACCAGATCACGATCGACACGCCGAGCAACAGCCAGCGCAACCACTGGTTGGTGTAGGTGATCGACACCGGTCCGCGCGAGTCGAGCGGGTAGCCGTTCGACCAGCCGAACGTGCGGCGGTGCGCGAGGGTGGCGCCGCCCGAGGTGGCTTCCCACGATCCGTTGAACGCTTCACCCCACAGCACCAGACCCGGTGCGACCGGCGCCGCCCCGTTGATCGGCGTGACCGCCGCACTCACGTCGGTCTGCAGCGCGGCGGAGATCGGCGCGACGGACCCGATCGGCACGTCGCGCTTGGCGTCGGCGGTGACGACGGAGCGCAGCGGAATCCACGCCAGGTTCTCGTAGAGCACGAGCCCGCGCGACGTGGGACGGCGAGCGAGGTCGAGTTGGCCATCGAGCGCGGCACGCAAGCGCGGCGTGGGTGCGGCGCGCACGCCGCCGCCACTGCCTTGCGTCGACGGCATGGCGAGGTAGCGGACGCCCGCGGGCGCGAGGAGGCGGCCCAAGCGGTTGGTGAGCCCGTCTTCGGCCAGGAGGATCGAGTCGTCGACGACGGAATCGGCGTCGTCCTTCGGCGCGCGCAGCAGCTCCGCCGCGTCACCGGGGCCATTGCGGGTGAGTGTGTACCCAGTGCCATCGTCGAGCACCACGGGATCGAGCGGAAGGACCTCCGGATTTCCGACCCACAAGAGGCGGAACTCGCCGCGATCGGCCTGCGCCGACGTGAAGCCGAGCGTGGACTGCATCCAGTCGGTCTCGGGCGCGTCCCACCGTCCGCCGAACGCACCGGCGGTGAAGGCAGCGAACGGCAAGAGCACCGCGAGCCCGCCGATGATGGCCGCCGGCTGACGCCACCCGAAGCGGAACGAGTGGATGCCGTCGGTGAGCACCGACACCCCGACACCGAGCGCGAGGGCCAGCCCGATCGCGGCGAGCACGAGGCCTGCCTCCGGCGCCGGCACCGACACGTTCGGCGCGAAGCGGCTCGGCACCCACACCAACGCCCACCCCGCGAGAGCGAGCGACCACCCGCGCGCGGCCCATGCGAGGCGCGAGCCGGTGGCGAGGAACAGCGGCACTGCGGCCGCGACCACGAGTCCCCACATCGCCCAGCCCGCGCCGGCCGGGCCGGTGTCGAAGCGCATCACCTGCGACACGCTGAGCACGGGTCGGAACACGAATCCGAGCGATGCCGGATCATCGACCGCGCCGACATACGCGAGCGGCCACGGGAACAGCAACACCAAGGCGCCGAGGGTGCCGGCGATCGCGATGCCGACCGCGCGCAGCGCGCGACCGCCGCCGCCGGTGAGCGGCGAGATCACCAGGATCGCGAGCGTCGCGACGAACACGTACGCGGGAGTGAGCGGGAACCATGCGGTCGTGAACGCCAGCACGAGCGCGAAGCGCAGGATGCGGCCGCGAGGAACGGCGCCAAGGCGTTCGGGAAGCTGCTCGCGGTCGCGGCCGTCGAGGCGCACGATGCCCATGACCTGTCCGAGCAGGACCGGGAACAGCGTGAACAACACGAGCGGACCGAGCCGCCCTTCGGCGATCGCGTTGCGGGCGAGCGGGTTCACGCCGTACGCCATGCCTGCCGCGAATGCGGGACCGCGCAGCCCGACGACGCGCTGGGCCAGACGGTAGGCGCCGACCGCGCCGAGCGGCATCGCTACGACGACCACGAGGGTGTGTGCGAGACCGACCGACCCGAACAACACGGTGCCGATGCCCGCCATCACTGCTTGCAGTGCAGGTTGCGCCGACGCCGACCCCAATCCGGTGTAGCGCCACGCGGATCCGAACGCGTCGAGCATCGTGCTGACGCTCGACCACGAGACCATCGTGCCGATCGACGGGACGCCGTGCGTGATGAGGTCGCGCGAGCCGAAGATCACCATCGCCACGAAGCCCACGAACGCGAGCGCACCGGGAGCGCGCAGTCCGTCAGACATCGAGTCGACCGCCGAACGACTGCGCGAACCGAACGAGCGCAGCAGTTCGTCACCGTGGAGTCGATGCGACAGGTACGCATTGAGGCGCGTGAAGCTGCTCACCTGGAGCTCACGCAGGTCGTGGTCGTGCACGTGCCGCAGCGATTGGGCCCGGCGGCGCGACGCACGCAAGCTCCGGAAGTGCACCAGGTTCGACATCCACGCGCCGATCGCAGCGCGCGCACGGCGTGGCCGCGCGATGAGCAGATCACCGATCGCTTCGACGACGCCGACCCCGATGCCGACGGGGATCAGCCACACCAAGGTGGTGAGCGAGTACGACGTGAACAGCACGCGGACACGCGTGCGCGCCAACGCGAACTCGTCGGGTCGATCGCCGAGGAGTCGTTCGTCGGCCGCTTCGCGGTGCGCGACCCGTGCATCGGGGACGACCAGCACCCGGGCGCCCGCGAGGCGCGCTCGCCAACAGAGATCGAGGTCTTCGGAACCGGGGAACGTGGCAGGATCGAAGCCTTCGAGCTCGCGCAACAGGTCGATCCGCACGAGCATGGTGGCGCTGCTCACGTAGAACACGTCGCGCACGCCGTCGTGCTGCTCTTGATCCACCTCACCCGGTTCGATGCCGGTGTGCGCGGCTCCGAAACGGTCGATCGCCCGGCCGACCTCGAGCAGGAGCTCAGGATCGTCGGCGCTCACCAGCTTCGGCCCGACGACCCCGGCGTTCGAGCGGTACGCCTCCTCGACCAGCAGTCGCACCACATCGGGCGCGAGCACGACGTCGTCGTGGCAGAGCAGCACGAACGTGGTCTCCTCGGCGTGTGCGAGCGCTTCGTTGGCCGCGGCTGCGAATCCGGCGTCGGCCGAAAGCCGCTGCAACGTGGTGCTCGGCAGGGCAGCGGTGACGCGGGCCGTGGGGTCCTCGTCGGACGCGCAGTCGACCACCAGCGTGGCGAGGGACGGATAGTCCTGCTGCGCGAGGGACCCGAGCGTGTCTTCGAGCCAGGGACCCGGGTTCCGGGTGACCACCACCGCGAGGACGGGCGGATACGCCGCTTGGTCTTCGTCCGGCCCGTCGACCGGAACCTCTTCGACCGGCTCGTCGACGGCCGCCGGGTCCTCTTCCGGTTCCGGGCCGAGCGTCGGCGCGCCGAGGTCAGCCGGGCTGCTCATCAGGGGCGACAGCGTATCCCCGACCCCGACGCCAACTTGTTCACTCGCCGCCGGCAAACAGCGAGCCGAGTGAAGAACCCAGGTACCCTGCGGACCCATGATCGTGGCGCTTGCAGGCGGAGTCGGATCGGCGCGGTTCCTGTCCGGTCTCCTCGACGTGGTCGCACCGAACGACGTGGTCGTCGTCGGGAACACGGGCGACGACGACTGGTTCCACGGCCTGCGGGTCTGTCCCGACCTCGACTCCGTCACGTACACCCTCGCGGGCGCCAACAACCCCGAGACGGGCTGGGGCCTGGCGGGCGAGACCTTCGCCACCCTGGGTGCACTCGCCCGGTATGGGTCGCCCACGTGGTTCAACATCGGCGACCGCGACTTCGCCACCCATCTCTTCCGCACCCAGCGCCTGGGCGAGGGTGCCCCCCTCTCTCAGGTCACCGCCGAGATCACGCGGGCGTGGGGGCTCCAGCTCTCCCTCGTGCCGATGAGCGACGACGACATCGCGACGATCGTCACGGCATCCACCCCCAACGGTCCGGTCGACTTCGCCCTGGAAGAGTGGTTCGTGCGCGAGCGTTGCGAACCACCGGTGATCTCGGTGCGATACGACGGCGCGGCGGGCGCCCATCCCGCACCGGGCGTGCTCGACGCGATCGCCCGCGCCGACGCAGTGGTGATCGCGCCCGCAAACCCGATCCTGTCGATCGCGCCGATCCTCGCGGTGCCTGGCATCCGCGACGCGGTGGCCGCGCACCCGCGCGTCGTCGGAGTGAGCAACCTCATCGCCGGTGCCGCGGTCAAAGGTCCTGCCGATCGCATGCTCGCCGACCTCGGCATCGAAGCGTCGTGCGTCGGCGTCGCCGAGGGCTATCGCGATCTGCTCGACGCGTTCGTGATCGATCGCGAAGACGCCGCGCGCGCGCCCGAAGTGGAAGCGCTCGGCGTGCGAACGGTGGTCACCGACACCCTGATGATCGACCGCTCGGTCGCCGCGTCGCTCGCACGCGACACCCTCGCCGCGGTCGCGTAGTTCGTGACCGTTCCTGAGTTCCTCGCGGCTCGGCGTTCGATCCGCGCGTTCGTCGACGCACCGGTGCCGCGCGACGTGCTCGACGACGTGATCGAAGCGGCGTGCATCGCGCCGGCACCGCATCACTCACGCCCCTGGCGGTGGGTCGTGGTCGACACCGACGACGCGCAGCGCGACCTCGCCGCGGGCATGGGCGCGCAGTGGCGGGTCGATCTCGAACGCGACGGCGTGTCTTCTTCGCGCATCGACGAGCTGGTCGACGCTTCGCACGCCAAGATCATGAGTGCGCCCGCCATCGTGCTCGGGTGTCTCACCTGGAACGGACTCGATCGCTACCCCGACGAACCCCGTCAGCGCGCGGAGTGGGGCATGGCGTTGCTCTCACTCGGTGCTGCGGTGGAGAACCTGATGATCGCCACGGCAGACGCCGGGTACGCATCGTGCTGGGTGGCGGCACCGATCTTCTGCCCAGAAGCCGCGCGCGACGCGCTCGCGCTCCCGAGCGAGTGGCTCCCCCACGCGATGGTGCTGGTCGGCCGGCCCGATCCCGCGTACGTGGGCCGCGCTCGTCCGCCGATTCCCCTCGACGACCTCAGACTCCATCGATGAGGCGTCAACGGGCCTGGGCCCGGAACCAGTCGAGCGTGAGGGCGAGGCCGTCGTCGAGCGACGTCCACGGCTTCCAGCCGAGTTGGATCGCGGCGCGACCCGGATCGAGCGCGGAACGCGCGAGCTCCCCCGGACGCGCCGCAGCCCGACCTGGTTCGTCGGGTGCGTCGACCATCGCCGCCATCGCGTCGTAGAGCGCGCGCACGCTCGTCTCGATCCCGGTGCCGATGTTCATGAGCAAGCCACCACCGCGTTCGGCCGCGCGCACGAACGCGTCGACGACATCGTCGACGTACACGTAGTCGCGCGTCTGCAAGCCGTCGCCGTAGATGGTGGGGCGACGTCCGGCGAGCAACTGACCCGCGAAGATCGCCACCACGCCGGCCTCGCCGTTCGGGTCTTGCCGCGGTCCATACACGTTCGCGAGTGCGAGCTCGGTGTACTCGAGCCCATGAACCTCGCGATAGAAGTGGAGGTACTCGCCCACGGCTTTCTTCGACACGCCGTACGGCGACAACGGGCGTTGCGGATGACTCTCCCGCGCCGGCAGGCTCTCGGGCACGCCGTACAGCGTGCCGCCCGACCCCGCGAAGACGACCTTGCGCACTCCAGCCGCGACCGCGGCTTCGCACACGTTCAGTGAACCGAGGATGTTGATCTCCGCATCGTGGATCGGACGCTTCACCGACACGCGCACGTCGAGCTGCGCCGCCAGGTGGAAGATCACCTCCGGCTTGCGGTGCACGATCACGTCGACGAGTTGCGGAGACCGCACATCGAGACGATGGAACGTGAACTTGCGGCTCCGTTGCGCTCGCGCCTCCGACAGGTTGGCGAGCGCGCCCGACGAGAGGTCGTCGATCACGTCGACGTCGCATCCTTCGGCGAGCAGACGATCGACCAACGCCGAACCGATGAACCCCGCGCCACCGGTGACGAGCACGCGCATCGCTCAGTCGCCTCGCACCTTCGCGGCCGCGAGACGTGCGTGCGCGTCGATGCGCACGCCCGCGCCGATCATCGACCGCGCGCCGATGCGGGCGTGCTCCCCCACTTCCGCACCTGCGCCGACCACTGAGTCGGCGACCTCGGCGTCGGCGGCGATGCGTCCGCCCGCGTGCACCACCGATCGCAAGACGCGCGCACCGGCACCAACCTGCGCACCCGCACCGAGTGTGGACGCGTGGAGCCGCGCACCGCGTTCGACCACGACCCCCTCACCGAGCAGTACGGGCGCTTCGAGCACCGCGGTGGGATCGATGGTGACGTCGCCCTGCACCCACACTCCGGGCGCGCGTTCCGTGGCCGGTGTGCTCGGCACCGGCGCCGCCGCGCCCGACAACAGGTCGAGGTGGGCACGGAGGTACTGCTCAGGCGCGCCGATGTCGAGCCAGT
>JBEVLJ010000277.1:0-5964 GCA_040509195.1 Acidimicrobiia bacterium | reverse complement strand
GGCTCGCCGGTGGACCTCGACCTCATGCTGGAGCGGGTGCCCGAGGGCATCGTTGCGCGTGGCACGGTCGCTGCTCGCTTCGACGCCGAATGCGGGGTGTGCCTTCAGCCGATCAGCGGTGCGATCGAGGTCGAAGCGTCGGAGCTCTACGAGGATCACCCGGTCGACGGCGAGACGTACGCCCTCGAAGGTCACGTGATCGATCTCGAGCAGCTGGTGCGCGATGCACTCCTGCTCGAACTGCCACTCGCGCCCACCTGCAGCAGTGTCGGCGAACCCGAGTGCACGCCCGACGTTCCCGTCGGGTCCGATGTGGTCGTCCTCGCTGGTGGTGCCCCCTCTCAAAGTGGTGGTCCTGACGACGACGACGCTCTTCCTGCCCACGCGGATCCGCGGTGGGCAGTCCTGTCCCAGCTCGAACTCTGAAACGGAGCACCGATGGCCGTCCCCAAGCGCAAGACCCCGCGAGCCAAGACGCGCCAACGGCGCGCGTCGAACTGGCGTCTCGCGGCCCCGTCCCGCTCCACGTGCTCGAACTGCGGCGCGGTGAAGCAGCCACACATCGTGTGCAACAACTGTGGTTGGTACGCCGGCCGGCAGGTGATCGAGGTCGACTAGCGGGTCTCCCGCTCTCAACCCGATGGGCCAGCACACCACCATCGCGATCGACGCCATGGGCGGCGATCGCGCACCCGAGGCCATCGTGGCCGGCGCGGTGCGCGCCGCGTCCGAGCTCGACGTGCGCGTGCTCCTCGTCGGGCTGCCCGACGCGGTCGAACCGCTGATCCCGGCGGGCATCACCAACCTCGAGTTCATCGCGACCACAGAGTTCGTCGCGATGGACGAAGCGCCCTCGTCGGTGCGCACCAAGAAAGACGCGTCGATCGTTCGCTGCGCGCAGCTCGTGAAAGATGGACACGCTGACGGCATGGTCAGTGCCGGCAACACCGGCGCCACCATGGCCGCCGCGCTGCTGCGCATGGGACGCATCAAGGGCGTCGCTCGACCTGCGGTCGCGGTGCCGATCCCGGTGCCCGGTCACCGCCCACAGATCATGGTCGACGGTGGTGCCGCCGTCGACTGCGCACCGGAGTGGCTGCTGCAGTTCGCGATCCTGGGTCGCGAGTACGCGCGCGTGCGTTTCGACATCGACGAGCCGAGGATCGGCCTGCTGTCGAACGGCGAGGAAGCCGGCAAGGGCGACGATCTGCGCAAGAAGACGAGCGTGTTGCTGGAGACGCTGCCCGGCTTCATCGGCAACGTCGAGGGCCGAGACTTCATGCACCCTGGTGTCGACGTGATCGTCACCGACGGCTTCACCGGCAACGTCGCGTTGAAGACGATCGAGGGCACGATTCGAGGCACGGCGAAGTTGGTGTTCGACGCGCTCGACGACCCGGCGATCAAAGCGGCGGCCGCCGCCGTCATGCCCGCGCTGCTCGCCGCGGCGGCAACGCTCGATCCCGACACCGAAGGCGGCGCGGTGCTGCTGGGCGTCGACGGTGTCTGCCTGGTCGGGCACGGCTCGTCGAGTGAAGTTGCGATCGTGAACGCCGTCGAACGCGCCATCGAGTGTGTGGGACAGCGCGTCGTGGCGCGCTGCAAGGAGGCCGTCGAACATGCCCGCTGAAACCCATGTCGAGCGCAGCCCGATGGGGCCCGACGAGGTGTTCGGGATGATTCGCGACCGTCTCGCCGAGATCCTCGAGATCGACGAGACCGAGATCACGCTCGATTCCAACTTCGCCGACGACCTCGATGCCGACTCGCTCGCGCTGATCGAGTTGGTCGAAGCGCTCGAGCAGGAGCTCGGGGAGCGCACCGTCGGCTTCTCCATCGACGACGACGACCTCGGCGACCTGCGCACCGTGCGTGACGCGGTCGAGTACGTGGTGCACCGTCTCGAGAAGAGCGGGTAGGCACACCGTGCCAGGGAAAGTGGGACGCGCGCCCGCGGCCGACCGTGATCGTCGCCTCGAAGGGGCGCTCGGTTGGACGTTCGCCGACGACTCGCTGCTCGATCGCGCGCTGACGCATCGCTCGTACTGCGCCGAGCATGGCGTGGCGGAGTCGAACGAGCGTCTCGAATTCCTCGGCGACTCCGTCCTCGGCTTCGTGGTCACCGCGTACGTGTACGACGAATACCCGGCGCTTCCTGAAGGCGAGCTCGCCAAGCTGCGCGCCGCGGTGGTGAGCGCGGAGACGCTCGCCGAGCTCGCGGCGCGCGTCGAGCTCGGCGCGGCATTGCGGCTCGGCAAAGGTGAAGACGCATCGGGCGGTCGCGCCAAGCCGTCGATCCTCGCCGACGCGATGGAAGCCGTGTTCGCCGCGATCTACCTCGACGGCGGTCTTGACGCCGCGGGGAGCGTGATCCTGCGCGCCCTCGGCGATGCAATTCGTGAACAAGCGGCGGGCCCTGGCGGAGGCGACTTCAAGACGCGCCTCCAAGAGCTCGCCGCACAGCTCCTCGACCAACTCCCTCGGTACCAGGTGCGTCACGAGGGTCCTGATCACTCGAAGCAGTTCTTCGCCACCGTGCAGCTGCGCGGGACGACGTACGGCGAGGGTGAGGGACGCTCGAAGAAGGCCGCCGAACAGGCGGCCGCACGAGTCGCGTGGCAACGGCTCCAAGACGAGCTCTCAGCGTCTGCAGCCAGCGAAGCCGCGAGCACCGGAACCGGGGGGACCGATGCCCGAACTGCCTGAAGTCGAAGTGGTTCGCCGCGATCTCGAACGTGAGATCGTCGGCAAGAAGGTGAAAGACGTCGAGGTCGATGGCATGCGCAGCGTGCGCCGTCACCACAACCGCAAGCAGTTCGCGCAGAAATTGGTGGGCAAGAAGTTCACGGCGGTGCAGCGCCGGGGCAAGTACCTGCTCGCCAAGCTCGACGACGGCGACGTGCTCGTCATTCACCTCGGCATGTCGGGGCAGTTGCTGCGCGCCAAGACCGCGCGCGACGCCACCGCGAAGCACACGCACGTGGTGATCACCTTCACGCAGGGCGGGCAGCTGCGGTTCGTCGACCCGCGCACGTTCGGCGAGATGTTCGTCACCGAGTTCGACACCGTGGCCGACGAAGTACCGGAGCTCGCGCACCTCGGCATCGACCCGCTCGAGACCGCGATGTCGTGGGAGCACTTCGGCAACCTGCTCGCCGAGCGTCACGCGAAGTTGAAGCCGTTGCTCATGGACCAGAAGTTCATGGCCGGCATCGGCAACATCTACAGCGACGAGATCCTCTGGGGTGCCGGGCTGCGCTGGGATCGCATGAGCGACTCGCTCACCGCCCAAGAGGTGCGACGCCTCTATCGCTCGATGATGGAGATCCTCCAGGACGCGGTGAAGTACCGCGGGTCGTCGCTGGCCGACGAGCAGTACGTCGACCTGTTCGGCAAGCCGGGCGAGTACCAGCACCACCACAACGTGTACGCGCGCGAGGGTGAGGCATGCCCACGCTGTCGCCACACGATCGTGCGCGAGAAGGTGTCGGGTCGCTCGGCCTTCTACTGCACCGAGTGCCAGGTCTGACGTCGCCGCGGGACGAGCGGGTGCGTGCCCGCGTGTTCGTGCGTGGGCGGGTGCAGGGTGTGTGGTTCCGTGAGTCGTGTCGAGAGCAGGCGGTCGCACTCGGCCTCGGCGGCTGGGTCCGCAACTTGTCCGACGCGCGTGTCGAAGCGGTGTTCGAAGGGCCCGAAGCGGCAGTCGAGCGACTGGTCGCGTGGTGCCACGAAGGCCCGTCGTCGGCACGCGTCGACGGGGTCGAGGTGCAGCGTGAGACGCCCACCGGCGAGCCCGGATTCCACGTTCGGTAGCGGTGCCGCGGACCTCCGGCGGCGTCTCGCTACGCTGCGCCCGAACCACCACCTGACCCGACGCACCACCATCATCGAATGGCCCGCCGAGTGCGGGACGAGGAGCTGCCCGCGTGTTTCTGAAAGCGCTGACGCTTCGAGGCTTCAAGTCGTTCGCCGACAAGACCGTCCTCGAATTCGAACCCGGTGTCACGGTGGTGGTGGGGCCGAACGGTTCAGGCAAGTCGAATCTGGTCGACGCAGTCGCCTGGGTGCTCGGAGCGCAAGGTCCGCGCACGGTGCGTGGCGGCAAGATGGACGATGTCGTGTTCGCGGGCACGCCGCAGCGCGCGGCGCTCGGTCGCGCCGAGGTGTCGCTCACCATTGACAACTCGGCCGGGTTGTTGCCGATCGAGTTCACCGAGGTCACCATCACGCGAACGTTGTTCCGCGCTGGTGACTCGGAGTACCGGATCAACGACGCGCCGTGCCGCCTGCTCGACATCCAGGAGCTGCTGTCCGACACCGGCATCGGGCGGCAACAGCACGTGATCGTGGGTCAGGGCCAGATCGACACGGTCCTCAACGCACGTCCCGAGGATCGCCGGGCGATCATCGAAGAAGCCGCCGGCATCCTGAAGTACCGCAAGCGCCGTGAGCGCGCCGAGCGTCGGCTGGAGTCGACCGAAGGCAGCCTCCTGCGCCTCAACGACCTGCTGCGCGAAGTTCGCCGACAGCTCACGCCGTTGCAGAAGCAGGCCGACGCGGCCCGGCGACACGACGGAGTGGTCGAGGAGCTGCGCGCGCTGCGCTTGCACCTCGCCGGTCATGAGATCGCAGGCCTGCAGACGCGCCTCGAACGACTGCGCGATCGCGGTCACGACCTCACGCGCGACGAAGCCGCGGTGCAAGCGCGCCTGCGCGATCTCGACGTTGCCGTGCTCGATGCCGAGAGCGCGCTCACGATCGCCGGTCACGGTGACCTGGCCGACGCGTTGGCGCGCATCGAGTCGCTGCATGCGCGTGCACGCGGTTTCGGGGCGTTGCTCGACGAGAAATCGCGGGGACTGAGCCGCGAGCTCGCAGCCGTCGCCGACGAAGGCGTGTTCGAAACGTTGGTGGCCGACGCCGCGAACGTGCGAGTACAACTCGAGCAACTCGACGGCGAAGCGGCACGCCTGGTCGAGGCGCGCGGCGCGGTCGAGCAGGCAGAACGTGAGCTCGCGAGCGCACTTGCGGCGTTGACGCCGGTCGAGATCGGCGACGAGTCGGGTGACTCGGAGCACGCCTCCGACAACGACGTGCGCGCCGTCCGTCGTGAGCTCGAGTCGCGCCGCACGGCATTGGCGCGCATCGACGCAGAGCTCGAGCGGGTCGCCGCGCGTCTGGCAACGTCGGCGGAACGCGGGGTCGCCGCAGAGAGCGCGCGCAATGCACTGACGGAGAGCCGCACGCAACATTCCGCGTCGCTTGCCACTTCCCGAGCAACGCGCGCGTCGGCGGACGCCGCCGCGAACGCGGCCGAGTCCGCGGCGAGCCAGGCCGACGAGGCATCCCGGAGCGCGCACCGCGATGCGGCACGGTGGCATGCGCGCGCCGAAGCGCTCGACCAGGCGTTGGGCGAGGCGCGCAGCGGCTCGGGCATCGACGCGGTCGACGGGCTTCCCGGTGTGGTTGGCCCGTTGGTCGATCACCTCGAGATCGATGACGGCGCCGGCGCCGCGGTGGCCGCCGTGCTCGGCGACGCGCTGGGCGCAGTCGTGGTCGACAGTCGCCCCGCGGCGCGTGCCGTCGTGGCGCGCCTCGCCGAAGGGGATCTCCGCGCACTCCTGGTGGTTGCCGGCACCGCAGGCGGATCGGTGGCGGCTCGCACGTTGCCACCGGGCGCCGTGGCGTTGGCCTCGAAGGTGCACAGTCGCGTGCCCGGCCTCGAAGCGACCCTCGCCCGCATGCTCGACGGTGCCGTGCTCGTCGAGCAGGGCTGGTCGGCCGCACTCGACGTCGCGCTCGACCACCCCGAGCTCACCGTGGTCACCCGATCGGGCGATCGCTTCGGAGGGAACGCCCCGTGGCGTCTCGGCGGCGATGCGCTCGGCGCGACCCGTGCGGCGCTCGACGAAGCGAACGACCGCGCGAGCGCGGCCGCGGCAACAGCCAACCACGCCGACGCGG
>JBEVLJ010000276.1:0-3723 GCA_040509195.1 Acidimicrobiia bacterium | reverse complement strand
GTGCAACGCGATGATGGCCTCACGCACCTCGCCGACCTCGTGTTTCATGCGCCAGTGCTCGCGCTCGTAGGTGCGCACGACGTCGACCGGCGAGAGCGTGGAGCGCACGAACAGCAGCGTCCACGGGGTGAGGAACGAACCGTCGAACGAGAGGTCGCGCACGAAGCCGCGCTTCGCGAGATCGGCGGCCCATTCCTCGGGCTGACGAACGTACACGTGCGTGGGCTCTGCGTAGTCCGTCGGCGTGGAGCAGAGCAGCAGCCGATCGGTGGCGGCGGTGAGGTTGTCGAGCGCACGTGCCGCATCGGCGGGATCGAGGTGCTCGATGACCTCGACGCACGTGATGAGGTCGTACCGGCCAGGAAGTGGGTCGGTGAGCGTGCCCACCCGGAGATGCGGAGCGAGCTCGGGCGGCGCTTGCGAGATCGCGTACGACGAGAGGTCGATCCCCGACGCGTCGACGCCGTGGTTGCGGAGTGCTTCGACCAACATCCCGAACGCGCACCCGGCGTCGAGTGTGGACTGCGGCCGCAGCTCACGGATCAGCCCACGGGCGACCTCGTCGAAGAACCCGAGCCAGTGCTCGTTGCGCTCGTAGGGGATCCCACAGTCGTGGGCGTAGTAGTACGCGCCGTACGACGGCTCGACGGACGGATCAGGAGGGGACTCGAGCGGGCCGTCGCTCTCCGCGACGATCTCGGCCGCGGAAGTCTCGGAAGCCACAGCCGGAGTGTACCGAGTCCGACCCGTGCCGACGCGACCGAAGTCCTAGTCTCGGGCGGCCTCGCCGTCCTGACGGAGACCCCGCCGCGTGACTGACCGATCCCGAAGATCTCGCGTCCTCACGGTCGCGATCCCGCTCCTGGTGTTCGTCGTCACCACGTTCGGGTTCTTGGCTCGGCCGCTGCTCGGCCAACGCACCTACACCGCGGTCGACTTGCTCGAACGCACCGCGCCGTACCGCGACGCGATCGAACGTCCGCCCAACGTCGTGTCGATCATCCAGGGCGACCTGGTCGAGCAGTACGGCCCGGCTGCGCTGATGTCGCGCGACACGCTCGAAGACGGCGAGTGGCAGACCTGGGATCCGCACATCGCGGCGGGAACACCCGCGGGCATCCCGCCGCTGATCGCCAATGTCGCGCCGCCACAGTGGACGTACTTCGTGGTGCCGGGTTGGTACGCGGTGGGCTTGGCCGCCGCGATCTCGATCCTCGTGTGTCAGTGGTTCATGTTCCTGTTCCTGCGCCGGCTCGGCGCGGGCGTGTTCGCGGCGATCATCGGCGCGATCGCGTACACGTACACCGGCACGAACCTCGCGTTCGTCAGCCGCATCTGGGCGCCGTTCGTGCTGCCCGCGATGCTCTGGGCCGTGCAACGGCTGCTCGAGCGACCGCGGTTCGCGAACTCGCTGGTGCTCGGCGCGTTCGTCGCGTGGGGTTGGTACGAAGGGTTCCCGTCGGGCTGGGTGTATTGCTGCGCGGCCACCGGCGGGTTCGCGGTGGGAATGCTCGCGACCAAGTGGTGGCGTGCTCGGCGCGACGCACGCACCTCGGAGGACGACGATGACGCGCCGGTGATCGACGACGAGCCGGCAAATCGATGGGTCGTCGTGCGTGCCGCCTGGGTGGGCTTCGCGTTCCTCTGGGGTGTCGCGCTCTCCGCGCTCACGCTGATCCCACTCGTGCACGAGGTGTCGGCGCGCGACATCCTCGCCATGCGCACGTTCGACGACTCGTCGCACCTCAACGGCATCCAGGTGTTCAGCATCCTCACGTCGCGCGTGCCGGGCCCGCCTGTGCGCGGGCCGTGGTGGACGAACCTCAACCCATTCGAGGGCACCACGTATCTCGGCGCCACGGTCGTCGCGATCGTCGCGGTCGGGCTGGTGCTCGCGCTCGTGCGTCGTCTCGACACGAGTGACGACGGCGCGATCGCGTGGGTGTACTTCTCGTTGCTTGCGCTCGTCGTCACGATCCTCAGCTTCGTCGGCACACCATTGCTCACGATCGCCTACAAGGTGCCTGGGATCGCCAACAATCCGATCTGGCGCATGCGGTTCCTCATCGGGCTCGGCGCGTCCGTACTGGTGGCACTGACGCTCGACAGCGTGTGGCGCCACGGCGTCGCCGTCGTCGTGCGCCGACGGCCGGTCGTGCGCTGGTGGTCGCTCGCGCTCGGTCTGGCGTTCGGGCTGATCTTCGCTCGCTTCGTGCCGCGCCTCGTCGATCTCGCGCGTGGCATGGGCGCAGTCGGCCTGCTCCGCTCCGACCTGCAGCGCAATGCGGCGATCGCCGCGGCAGTGGTGTTGGTGATCTTCGCCGCCGCGCGGTGGCCGCGCCTGGTCGTCGTGTCTGCGCTGGTGACCGGCAGCGCGGTGTACCTCCAGCTGGTCATGCCGGCGTACAGCCTCACGCCTGCCGCGCCGATCTCCGACTTCTTCACCGAACAGAAGGGTCACCGCGCGCTCGAGCAGCTCACCGACGGCCGCTACCGATTTGCGGCGAGCGGCCCGAACTTCTACTGGAACACGAGCGAGCTGTTCGGGCTCTACGACCTGCGCGGCGCGGCACTGCACGCCCCCGAGTTCCGCCCGCTGATGCACGAGGTGAGCGACCTGTCGTTCACCCGTGACCCGTTCAAGATCCAACTGACGCGCGACGAGTGGAATCTCGACTCGCCGGTGCTCGACCATCTCGGCGTGCGCTACTTCGCGCTTGGCACCGACGAGCTGCCGTATGGCGATCCTGATCGTGTGGCCACCGAGCCCGACTCGTGGGTCGACGTCGGTGCCGACCAGCCCGTGCGACTCGACACCGAGCTCGGCCGCATCGACGGTGTGCAACTCCCGCTGCGCGACTCGGGTGGTTGCGTCACCGGAACCGTGCACGTGCAACTCGAACGCGACGGCGTCACCACGACGACGTCGAGACCATTGCACGACGTGAACGGCACGTTGCTCTCGTTCGCAGTGAAGTCGCCGGGTGAGGCACCGGGACCGGTCGACATCACGGTGACCTCGAACAACGACGACTGCCAGCTCCAGGTCGGGGTCACTGATACCGAGGAGGCGGCCGGAGCATTCCTGCACATCGCCGACGAGGCGCCGGTGCGCCTCGCGTCAACCGAACAGGCGTGGATCTACGAACGCCCGAGTGCGTCACCGATCATCACGTCATACGGCCAGTGGAAGGTGTTCGACACCCAAGCGGACGCGCTCGCATGGCTGCGCACCCGCCCCGACGATCAGTCCGACGTGGTGCCGGTGGTGGGGGATGTGCCCGCCTCCGCGCCGAACGGCGAGCCGGCCACGCTGCGCGGCCGGTCGATCGAGAACGAGTCGGTCACCGTGAGGTCCGACGGATCGACCGCGTCGTTGGTGTCGTCGGGCCAGGTGATCGGTGACGGTTGGAGCGTCACCGTCGATGGGCACGACGCGTCGATCGTGTTGGTCGACGGTGCGCTCATGGCCGTACACGTGGCCGCGGGTGAGCACGTGATCGTGTTCACCTACGCGCCGAGCACCGTGAAGCTCGGCAAGGCCGTCACACTCGCGGCGATCCTCGTGGCGATCGTGGGCTTGGGGTTCACCTTCGCGCGTGGCCGCCGACGGAAGGATTCCGCTTCCGATCGCGACGACGCGACCGCAGCGCCGTCGGTGTCGAGCGCAACGCACTGAACCACGCGGCCCACCGCGTGCGCGCGTGGCCGCGTTCCGGTGCG
>JBEVLJ010000275.1:0-7673 GCA_040509195.1 Acidimicrobiia bacterium | reverse complement strand
GATCGCGGCGTGGGACGGCTGGCGCGGGTCCATCTACCGATTGGTGGTCGCACCCGACGTTCGTCGACGACGACTCGGCGTGCGCCTCGTGAAGGCAGCAGAAGCGCGACTCAGCGCGGTCGGCGCGACGCGTCTGCAAGCGATCGTCGTGGAGCACGATGATCAAGCGACTGCGTTCTGGCGCTCGACCGGGTGGGAACGGCAGTTGGAGCGACTTCGCTTCGTTTGCGGCTGAGTCCTGACGGCGGTCGTCACGCGACGGCGACGATCCTCCATGCCACGCCTTCCGCGTCGAGCACGCTCGGAAGGAGTCCGCCGCCGGCCGGCTCGGAGAGCCAGACGGTTGCCTCGAGTAGCAATGCCGCTGCGGCGGCCTCGAGGTGCGGCACACCCGAGCGCGCCTCGACCGCGCGCGGACCCATACTCTGGCGCCATGGATGCACCCGAGACGGTCACCGAAGCAGTGCGCTCGCTCGAAGCGCTGGGCTACACCGACGACCTGCTCGTCGAGCCCGACGGCGTGCGCTGCGAGGCGTGCGGGGCGCACCACCTGCCCGAGCAGCTCACCATCACGCACACGTTTCGCTTCGAAGGACCGAGTGATCCGGGCGATGAGGCGATCGTGTTCGGTGTGACCTGCCCGGCGTGCGGGGTGCAAGGAATCGTGGTGTCGGCGTACGGGCCTGATGCCGACCCCGAGTTGTTCACGATCCTGGCTCGCCTGCGCGGCTGACGTACGCCACACTCGCGGGCGTGGCCGTTGGCAGGAACGACACGATTGATCGGAAGACCTGGCTCGCGCTGATCGCGATGGCGCTCGGCGTGTTCGTGATCGCCAACGACTTCACCGCCCTGAGCGTGGCGATTCCGAACATCGAATCCGACATGCACACGTCACTGTCGGAAGCGCAATGGGTGATCAACGGCTACGCGCTCGTGTTCGGCGTGCTCATCGTCACCGGTGGACGCCTCGCCGACATGTTGGGTCGCAAGCGCATGTTCATGGTGGGCGCCGCGATCTTCGCCGCGTTCTCGTTGGCGGCCGGGCTCGCGCCGGGCGTCGGGCTGTTGATCCTCTTCCGCGGGCTCATGGGTGTCGGCGGCGCGCTGATGTGGCCGGCGATCCTCGGCATGACCTACGCGTTGCTCCCCGATTCCAAAGCCGGGCTCGCGGGCGGGCTCATCCTCGGCGTCGCCGGGCTCGGCAACGCAGTCGGCCCGCTGCTCGGCGGCTTCCTCACCGACGAGCTCAGCTGGGAGTGGGTGTTCTTCCTCAACCTGCCGATCGCCGCGTTCGCGATGTTCGTGACCTGGCGCAACGTGCCGGAGTCGAAGGCCGACAACGTGGAGCGCCACATCGACGTTCGAGGGATCGTCACACTCTCGGCCGGCATCGTGGCGATCCTGCTCGCGCTCGACGAGGGCCCAGAGGTCGGCTTCGGCGATCCTGCGATCCTCGCGCTGTTCGTCTTCGGTGCCGCGATGCTCGTTGCGTTCATCTTCATCGAGCGCAGTCAGGGCGACGGCGCGCTGGTACCGAACGACGTGCTGCACAACAAGGTGTTCGCGGCGTCGTGCGTCGCCGTGCTGCTGATGTCGGCATTGTTCTTCTCCGCACTCCTGTACCTCCCGCAGTACATGGAGAAGGTGCTCGGCTACTCCGCGCTCGGCTCCGGCGCGGGGCTGCTCCCGCTGATGGGCGTGTTCGCGATCTCGTCGTTCGTCGCCGGGTCGTTGTACGACCGCCTTGGTGGTCGCGTGGTGATCGTGACCGGTGCGGTCGCGCTCGGCGTGGGGATGGTCCTGCTGTCGCTCGTCGACATCGAGTCGACCTACGCGGTGACCGTGCCGGGCATGGTGGTGCTCGGGCTCGGCGTCGGGCTCTTCTACTCGGCGATCACCACGACCGCGGTCACGGCGCTCGACCCGTCAAGATCGAGCCTCGCCGGCGGCATCCTCTACATGTGTCAGATCGCGGGCGGCGCGGTCGGGCTCGGATTCAACACCGCGATCGTTGCCAGCGCCGACAGCCTCACCGACGGCATCGCGCTCGCGTTCCGCGTCGACGCCGCGCTTGCGTTCATCGGGCTCGTGGTGGTGTTGCGATTCGTCGGACGACCGGAGCCGGCTGCCGGTCACGTCAACGAACACCCACGCGCGCTGCGCCACCGTCACCGAGCGCACGCGTAGCGCGAGACGCGTACGGCAACAGACGTCAGGTGGTCGCGCCCGCCGGTGGCATGTGCGCGAGCTCGCGCAATGCGGCGATGCGCTCGTCGAGCAGCAACGACCGACGGAGCACGCGCGTCGCGCGCGACGAGTCGCCGCTGAGCGCTTTGGCGGGGAACTCGATCCAGAGTGGCGCGGTCGCGCGACTCACGCTCGCGACTTGGGTCTGGTCGTTGTCGAGCTTCTCGAGCGCATGCACCAACGACTGGGGGTTGCGGGTGAAGCGCACGGCAGCTCGGTCACGTTCGGTGCCCTGGTCGCGCAAGGCCCACACCTGGAGCGCCAGCGCGATGCGGTACGGCAGCCAGCTGAACAGCCCGCTGCCGCTGTCGATCGCGCCGCCGGTGAGTGCGACGGTCCAACTCGCGAGCGCGACGTCGTAGCTCTTGATCCGGGTCACCTCGTACGCCAGCACGGCCTCGAGCTCGTCGCGGCTGAGGTGATCGACGAGGCCGTTGGTGATCGCGATGATCGCGTTCTTCGGCCGCGTTCCGACGCCGAACGAGTTCGGGCTCGGATCGCTGATCATCGCGAAACGTGGCGTGGCGATGCCGGCCGCGATCGCGAGCCCGTCGAGCAGGTTGCGAACCTCTCGGTGCGAGTCGTCACGCACGATGCGCGCGATGGTCTCGTTGAGCACGCGCTCCTCGAGCTTGCGGCGCGCGGTCGGGATGCGCACGAGCGCGGTGAGAAACCCGATCACGAACGCGACGGCGCAGATCCCGCCGATGCCGTAGGCGAACCATGCGAGTGAGTCGGCATCGCTCGGGAAGATGTCGAAGTTGAACATCGCCGCGATGATCAGCACGAGCGTGGCCGTGACGGCGGCCAGCGCGACGGCGAGCACGTAGTTCAGCGCGGCGACGAGCACCACGACCACGATGCGCACGCGGTTGCGCCGGGCAAACAGATCAGTTGACGCGGCCACACCCGACTCTAGAACGCGAGCCTTCAGGCTCTTGCGAACACGAGCTCCTCGTCGTGGGCGGTCCGCAGGGCCCAGACGACGGTGATCACGATCGCTGCCGCGCTCAGGCCGAACGACGACATCGTCTTCACCGCGACGAACAGCGGCACCGGCAGGCTCACCAACATGCCGAACGTGGTGAGCGCGCTGAGCACGTGCACGCACGCCCAGAGGACGGTGAGCCCGGCGAACAGGCGCATCACGCGCGGCCGGCTCGCGACCTCGGGTGAGATCGGGCAGAAGTCGTGCGCGAGCCGCGCGATCACCGGTCGACCGATCGCCACCGATCCGAGGAACACGACCGCCAACACCACGGTGGTCGCGATCGGTTGGAGGAAGTAGGTGAAGGTGCTGCCGCTGAGCAGGCCGACCGTCGTGCGGATGGTGAGCCCGAGCGTCGCGAGCACGAGGATCGCGGGGATCTGCTGCTGCATCACGACGCGGCGGAGGATCGCGCCGAACGCCCACACGAGCACCGCGATCATCGCGGCGCCTTCGCCGATCGTCGACACGACGACGAAGAACAGGATCGCGGGGAGCACGGTGGCCTCGATGATGCGAGGAAGGCCTCGGCGCGCGACTGCGTGCAGGATCGGCCACTTCGACATCGGCGGGCGATCCGCGGGTTCGCGCTCGTGGGGTGTGGTGTCGGCACCCTCGTCGATCGCGCGTCCGACCAGCATCCATGGAGCGGGTGTCGGAGCGGGTGCGCGCATCACGAGGTTCCCATCGTCTGAGGGTAGGGCGATCTTGACGAATCCTTCGGTCGGCGTGACCACGTTCACCCGAGCCTCGCTCAGGTTCGGCAGTCCGCTCCGCGCGAAGTCGGGACTCGTAGGATCGCCCGGCCATTCCAGACATGTGCGAGGGACCGGACGTCGGGGGGCGGGACATGGCAGCGAATGTGGTGCAGGAAGCGAGCGCGCGTGGCGAGCGCCGTATGACCAGGTGGTTGTTCGGTGTGGCCGCGGTCGTCATGCTCGCCGGGCTCCTGTTCGGGTACGACCAGGGCGTCATCGGTGGCGCGCTCGACGGGATCCAGCAGGACTTCCACGTCAGCACGCTCGCCACCGAGATCATCACCAGTTGGGTCACGCTCGGCGCGCTCGTCGGTGCGCTCGTGGCCGGCATGATGGCCGACGCCGTCGGTCGACGCAGAGCGATCTTCTGGGCGGCGGGTCTGTTCGTGATCGGCGCGATCGTCGAAGCGTGCGCCCCGGGCACCGACGTGCTCGTGGTCGGCCGCCTGCTCGTCGGCTTCGGTGTCGGCGTGGCCTCGGTGGCGGCGCCGCTCTACGCCGCCGAGATGGCGCCGCCGTCGCTGCGCGGTCGGTTCGTGTCGATGTACCAACTCGCGATCACGGTCGGCATCTTCGTCGCCTACCTCGTCGCCGAGTTCCTCGCCGCCGGCGACTGGTGGCGGTTGATGCTCGGGCTCTCGGCGGTGCCCGCGGTGCTCCTCTTCCTTGCGATGTTGCCGTTGCCCGATTCGGCGACCTGGTACGCGAAGGTCGGCCGCACCGACGACGCCAAGCGCGCGCTCGAGAAGGTGCGCCCCGACGACGACGTCACGGCTGAGCTCGCGAGCATCGATGCCAACCTCGGCGTTGGTCAGGAGTCGTTCAAAGCGGTGTTCGCGCGCGCGTGGCGCGCACCGCTGGTGGTCGGGGTCGGCTTGGCCGTGCTGCAGCAACTCACCGGGATCAACGCGGTGATCTACTACGCCGACAAGATCTTCGCCGCGGCCGGGTTCAGCACGCCGCAGCAGCAGACCGCCGCGACCACGTGGGCGATCGGCGCGGTGAACGTGCTCGCGACGTTCATCGCCGTGGCGTTCGTCGACCGGCTCGGTCGACGGCCGTTGCTGCTCACCGGCCTCGTCGGCATGGGCATCGCGCTCACCACGATCGCCATCTGCTTCAGTCAGATCGACGAGGTCACCAACAGCAGCAGTGCGGCGAACAACACGCCGAGTGACGCCGGCGTGGTGATGCTGATCGCCATGGTGGTGTTCATCGCCAGCTTCGCCTTCTCGCTCGGTCCCGTGGTGTGGACGGTGATCAACGAGATCTTCCCGAGCAACGTGCGCGGCCGCGCCGTGTCGGTCGCCACTGCGGCGAACTGGGGCGCCGCGTGGCTCGTGACGCAGTTCTTCCTCAGCCTCACCGAACGCATCGGCACGTCGGGCACGTTCTGGCTCTTCGCGCTCATGTGCGTGGTCACGTTCGCGTTCGTGTGGTTCAAGCTCCCGGAGACGAAGGACCGCACGCTCGACGAGATCCAAGACATGTGGGTCCGCGACGCGGCGCGTCACGTCAGCTGACGCGCCGCGCGTGTGGAGCTACTCGGGCTCGGTGAGATGTGCCGCGGGATCCTGCACCGTGTCGTCGAACTCGAGCGTCTCCTGCTTGCTCTTGCGGATGCTGAACACGATTGCCGCGACCAGGATCGCGACGATCACGCCGAGTGACGCGACCGTCGGCATGTGATACCAGTGCGACACGGCCATCTTCACGCCGACGAAGATGAGGATCGCGCCCAGCGCGTGTGACAGGTAGTGGAAGCGCTCGCGTGCACCGCCGAGCAGGAAGTACAGGGCGCGCAAGCCCAGGATCGCGAACGCGTTCGACGAGAACACGATGAACGGCTCGCGCGACACGGCCAGGATCGCGGGGACGCTGTCGACCGCGAAGATCACGTCGGTGACTTCGACGACCACCAACGCGGCGAGCAACGGCGTGGCCACCCACTTGCCGGCTTCCTTCACGAGGAAGTGCTGACCGGAGAGCTCCGACTTCACCGGAAGGAAGCGACCGAGCAGCTTGACCGCGCGGTCGTGACCGTGCTCGCCCTCGTCGTCCTTGTGGCGGACCACCTTGATCCCCGACGCAACGAGGATGACACCGAACACGAGCAGCAACCACCAGAACTGCTCCACGAGCGCGGTGCCGGCGAAGATGAAGATGGCGCGCAGCACGAGCGCACCGAAGATGCCCCAGAACAACACGCGGTGCTGGTAGCGCAGTGGAATCGCGAACGACGAGAAGATCACCGCCCACACGAACACGTTGTCGACGCTGAGTGACTTCTCGATCACGTAGCCGCTCAGGTATTCGGTGAACGCGGCGCCGCCCCACATCGCGAGGATGACGACGGAGAACGCGAGGCCGCTTGCGATCCACACGCTCGACTCGATCACCGCGCGCTTGGTGGTGGGTTCGTGGTTGCCGCGGTGCAGTGCGAGGTCGATCCCGAGCAGCACGAAGATCAGTGCGAGCAGCGCGGCCCAGTGCCACATCGACACGTGGACGTCGACGAAGGTCGCGCCATCACTCGAGGCGGCCAACGAACTTGCGAGGGGAGCGGGGATCAACGGGGTTTCCTCCGGCGGTCGGGTTGGTGCCAGCCGAAGGTCTCTCCCACCTCACGCTTCCACTTCATCTTTGAAGTGTGGTGAGGCACCGCGGCCGAGCCGAAAGGCCGTGCTGACGACCGCGGTGTGTCGGGATACTCCCCTTCAACGACCCATGCTAGGCGGCGTTGCCGCGCCGACGACGACGAGCGACCACACTGCTCGCATGACACCCGAGCGCGCGTCGACCCGAATCCGGTGGGCGCCCGTCCTCGATCTGCTCTGCATCACGTCGTTCGTGGTCGTCGGCGGACGCAACCACCACGAGCTCACCAACGGGATCGGATGGTTCCTCGGCGTGATGTGGCCGTTCGTGTTGGGCTGGTTCGCGATCGCGCTTGCGACGCGGCTCTATCAGCGCGCCGACCACGAGTGGCGCGCGCTGACGATCACGTGGATCCTGTGCGTGGCGATCGCGCAGATGCTGCGCGGGGTCATGGGCCACCCGTGGATCAGTGCGTTTCCGATCGTGGCGCTCGTGTACCTCGGCATCACCACGTTCGGGTGGCGCGGCGTTGCCGCGTTGGTGGCGCGCCGACGTTCGAACGAATCAGTGCACTGACTGATCAGTTGACCGATCAGTTGATCGGTTCGAGCAGGACCACCGGGATCTCGCGGTCCGTCTTCTTCTGGTAGTCGTCGTAAGCGGGCCAGGCTTCGACCATCGTGGGCCACCAGTCGGCGCGCTCGTCGCCAGTGAGCGTGCGAGCATTCGCCTCGAAGATCTTGGCGCCGTCCTGCAGGGTGACGCGCGGGTTGGCCACGAGGTTGAGGTACCAGGTCGGGTGCTGGGGCGCGCCGCCCATCGATGCGACCACCACGTACTGGCCGTCGCGCTCCACGCGCATGAGCGGCGACTTGCGCAGCTTGCCGCTGTGACGGCCGGTGGTGGTGAGGATCACGATGGGCTTGCCCATCATCTCGTTGCCCTCAGCGCCGCCGCTTGCTTCGTAGTCGCGCACCTGGTCGGCGACGAATCCGATCGGGCTCGGTGCGTAGTTGGCGTCTGCAGTCATGTGCAAGGCCTCTCGTGCGGGTGCCCGAACTCTGGCACAGTGCAGACGC
>JBEVLJ010000274.1:0-18050 GCA_040509195.1 Acidimicrobiia bacterium | reverse complement strand
CTTGTTTCCTTGGCGGGCGGTGGTGGCGCCCTGGCTGCTCTCGCGGGTCATCTCGATCACCGTGATGCTGATCGCGATCAACGACCCCTACCGCGGCAGCAAGTTCACGCAGTTCGCGCAGAAGTGGGATGGCGCGTACTACATCGGCATCGCACGCACCGGCTACGGCCCAGTGAACGTGCCCGACCCGCGATGGGCGTTCGCCCCCGGCCTCGCGGGCGTGGTGCGAGTGCTGCGCGAGCTCGGCGACGAGCAGGTGCTGCTGTTCATCCTCAACCAGGCCGTCCTGCTCCTCGCGCTGGCCGGTGTGTACCGGATCGCCCGCCGCTACGGCAACGACCGCGCCGCGCTGCTCGCGGTCTGGTCACTCGCGCTGTTCCCCGCGTCGTTCGTGTTCTCCATGAGCTACCCCTCGTCGATGTTCCTCGCCGCGACGGTGTGGGCCTTCGTCTTCGTCGACGACGGCCACGACATCCCGGCGGCGATCCTCGCCGCGGGTGCCGCACTGCTCAGACCGAACGGCCTGATCATCGCGCTGTCGCTCGCGGTGGCGGTGAAGACGGCGCGCCGGATCGCGGTCGTCGTCACCCCTGCCGTGCTCGCGCTCGCGGCCTGGTGTTGGTACTGCTGGGACCAGACCGGCGATCCGCTCGTGTTCATCACGACGAAGGAGAAATGGCAGGAGATCACCGCCATCGGCGTCTTCACCGGAGCGGGAAAGTGGTCGGCGGTGCCGCACCTGGTGCTCGCGATCGCGGGCATCGGGGTGGTGATCTGGCAGCGAAAGCGATTGCCCGTCGCGTTCCTCGTCCTCACCGCGCTCTCACTGCTGCCGTCGCTCGTCACCGGCATGGTCGGGCTCGCCCGCTACACCAACGAGTGCTTCCCTCCGTTCGTCGCCGCAGGCATGGTGCTCGAGCGGTGGAAGACGAAGTGGCAGGTCGCCGCGCTGGCGACGTCGGCAGTGGGCTTGATCTTGTTCGCGACGATCGTCGCGAGGTACGACCTCGTGCCTTGATTCGCACTCGCTCGCGGTTGGACGGAGTCAGCGTCGTCGCGCGTCAAGCAATGACTTCGACCGGTGTGCCCAACGGGAGCTGCTTCGACAGCATGGTGATGGCGTCGTTGTCCATTCGGACGCAGCCGTGGGTGACGTCTTTGCCGAGCACGGACGCGTCGTTGTTGCCGTGGATCCCCACCTCGGCGTCACCGCCCGCGAAGGTGTCGAGCACCTCGGAGTGGCTCGACAAACCGTACGCGTACGGCCCGTACACGGTGGTGGGATCGGGCGCCCTGATCAGCACGCGCAGGTAGTACTCGCCTTTCGGCGTGGGCGTGGCCTTCGCACCAACCGCCACCGTGCCCTGGTAGATCTGCGTTTCCGCCTTCATCACCGTGATGCGATGGGCGCCGAGCTCGACCTTGATGCTGAACGGGTTCGCCGTGAGCGTCACGTCGGACGCGCGCACCCAACCGGTGCTGCCGTTCGGACGCACCGGCAGCAACACCTTCACCCACCCGTCGGGCCGCTGGTCCTTGACGAGGAACACCTGCGTGACCTTCGAGTCGGGCACGTCGGGGTCGACCAGCCACGGGTTCGGGAGCTCGTTGCTCGGCTTCGCGGCATTCGGCGCATCGAACACTTCGAGGGTGGGCACCTTCGCCGTCGCGATCGTCGACTGCCATGATGGCGGCGACATCGTGGTGACCACGGGGGTGGTGGTCGTGGTGACCTTCTTGCCGAGCGTGGCGCCGCCGCCGTCGCCCCCTCCACAGCCGACGGCGACGGCCGCGAGCGTCACCAGCGCGGCGATGGCGACTGTGACGCGACGGACGCGACGGGACCTGATTTGAGGGGGAGCGAACATCGGCGAGCAGGGTAGTGGCCGTCAGCGGCTACGTTGCCGCGCCGTGTCGACCGACGCTGACGCCGCGGCGGCGGCGAACGAGCTCGCCCGCCGTTCGCCGGCGATGCGCCGAATCGTGGCGCGCGTGGGCGATCCGACCATGGGGTGGAAGGGCCGTCCGCCCCGCACCCACTTCGCCGAGTTGGCCCGGTCCATCTGTCACCAGCAACTCGCGGGTGCGGCGGCGCGCACGATTCACGGTCGGTTCGAGGCGATCTACGACGGCCGGCCGACCGCCGCGGCAGTGCTTGCCACTCCTGTCGACACGTTGCGCGCCGCCGGCCTCTCTGGCTCCAAGGTGGCAGCGATCCGTGATCTTGCCGCTCAGGTCGAGACCGGTTCGGTGTCGCTCGCGCGCATCGGCGCGCGCTCCAACGACGAGGTGATCGCGGAGCTCGTGCGCGTGCGGGGCATCGGTCGCTGGACCGCAGAGATGTTCCTGATGTTCCAACTCCGTCGCATCGACGTGTGGCCGGTCGACGATCTCGGCGTGCGAAACGGCTACGGCGTGTTGCACGGCATGAGCCCGACCCCCACCGCCAAGGAGCTGCAAGCGCTCGGCGACGAGTTCGCGCCCTACCGATCGGTGGCGGCGTGGTACTGCTGGCGCGCGCTCGAACCGTCGTAGGTGTCGATCAGGCGCGCGCGCCACTGCTCGTCCATGTCGCGCGCGTGTTCCGCGAACGGTGGCAAGCCGAGACGAGCGCGACGCGCGTCGACGCGTTCGAGATCGTCGAGGTGCCACGGCACCAGGTTGCCGCGGTCGTCCCGTACGAACTGTGAACCGAAGCGTTGCGGCCGACCGTCGGCCATGCGGAGGCGATCCTCGAGGTACGCCTGGTGCACGGGGTCGGCATCGCCGCACGCCACCGCGATCTCGAGATACTCGAGGCACCGACGTTGCAGTCCGATGTCGTCGATCTCCTGCTGAGCGATGAGCCACGCCGCGTGCTCACCGTCGCGATCGACCATGCGATAGCCGGGCCAGCACTCGTGGTCGTCGAGGATGTCCCAGAGTCGCTGCGCGCGAATCGGACCTCGTGGGGTATCGACCAGCTGGAGCAACTCGTTGCGCAATGCGGGCTCTCGGCCCGCCTGCTGGGCCATCACGCCACCTTACGACCATCCACGCGAGCGCGGGCCTGCGTCGTCGGGCGACGAGACAAAGCGCGGTTCACCCTCGAGGCCTCCCGGTACCATTGCTGCCGTGTAGCACCGCGATCCCGTCCAAGTGTCCGCGTTTCGAACCCGGGATCGTTCATGCCTGCTGCTTCTGCCTCTTCGTCTTCTTCTGGCCCCTTCTCGCTCGTCGCTCATGCGGTGGGCCGCGTCCGCGCCGGTGTCCCCGTGCTCGACGACATCTCGCTCCAGATCGGGCCGCGCACGCGGCTCGGGGTGGTGGGGCCCAACGGTGTGGGCAAGACCACCTTGCTGCGCGTGCTCGCGGGCGTCGACGCGCCCGATTCCGGCGCCGTCACCACCTCGCCGCCCGCGCTGCGCGTGGGGTACCTCGCGCAGGTGCACGACCGCGACGACACCGAGACGGTGCTCGAGCTGCTGGCGCGTCGTACTGGGGTCGGGAGCGCGGAGGCGGAGTTCGAGCGCGCGTCGGCCGCGTTGGCCGACGGCGCGCCAGGCAGCGACGATGCCTACGCGCTCGCTCTCGACGCGTATCTCGGTTCCGGTGCGGCCGACTTCGATGCTCGGGTGCGATCGGTGTGCGCCGATCTGGGTGTTCCCGACGCGCTCCTCACCGCGCCGACGGCAACGTTGTCCGGCGGTCAAGCCGCCCGCGTGTCGTTGGCCGCGGTGTTGCTGAGCCAGTTCGACGTGTTCCTGCTCGACGAGCCCACGAACGACCTCGACTTCGACGGCTTGGCCCGGCTCGAACGCTTCCTCGACGACCTTCCCGGTGGCGTGGTCGTCGTGAGTCACGACCGACGGTTCCTCGCGCGCACGCTCACGCGCGTGCTCGAGCTCGACGAGCACGCGCGCACCGCGACGGAATACGGCGGCGGTTGGGCGGGCTATCTCGACGCGCGTGCGACGGCGCGCCGTCACGCGGAAGACGACTACGCGACCTACGTCAGCGAGCGCGACCGGTTGGTCGAACGTGGACGTGCGCAGCGCCAGTGGTCGGTGCAAGGCGTGAGCAAGGCGAAGAAGTCGCCGCGCGACAACGACAAGGCACAACGCGACTTCCGGATCAACGCGTCGGAGCGCAACGCCTCGAAGGTGCGCATCACCGAGAAGGCGTTGGCGCGCCTCGACGTGGTCGAGAAGCCGTGGGAAGGCTGGGACCTCCGCTTCGACGTGGCGTCGGCTGCCCGCAGCGGCGATGTGGTCATGCGGCTGGAGCACGCCGTGGTCGAACGGGGCGACTTCCGTCTCGGGCCGATCGACGTGGAGGTCGGCTGGGCCGAACGGCTCGCCATCGTCGGCCCGAACGGCTCGGGAAAGACCACGTTGCTGCGAGCAATGCTGGGCGATCTCGAGCTCAGCGAGGGCACGCGCTGGATCGGCCCCGGTGTGGTCGTCGGCGAGATGGACCAAGCGCGCATGGTGTTCGACGTGGAGGGCTCATTGCTCGACGCGTTCGTGAGCGCCACGGGCATGACGTTGAGCGACGCGCGCTCGTTGCTCGCGAAGTTCGGCCTCGGCGCCGATCACGTGACGCGGGCCGCGGCGAGCTTGTCGCCCGGTGAGCGCACCCGCGCGGTGCTGGCCCGGTTCGCCGCGCAAGGCGTGAACTGCCTCGTGCTCGACGAGCCGACCAACCACCTCGACCTGCAGGCGATCGAACAACTCGAGCAGGCGCTCGACGGTTACAGCGGCACCCTCGTGCTCGTCACCCACGACCGCGCCCTGCTCGACGCGGTGAAGATCACGAGACAGTTGAAGCTGCGCCCTTGATGCTCACAGTTCCGGATGCGGCTCCGAAGCGAGCGCCAGCGAGCGTAGGGCCGCCGGGAGCGAGCGTCTCCACCCTGACGCAGAAGCCGCAGTCAGACAGCGAGCGACCGAATCAACAGGCCCCGCCCCATGGGCCCATGCCTTGCCACTGGTACAGGGTCCACGCCATGTCGTCCTGGTCGTACACGCCCGCGACGTTCGGCTGGACGCCGACGAGTGCGGGACGTCCGGCGTGGTTGGCGGTGGCGTTCCACGTGGTCTGCGCGAACTGGTACGCGCCGCGATACAGGCCACCCGGGCTCACCGCTCCGTAGTAGCCGCCGCTCTCGCGCGCGCGGACACACGTGAGGAACGGGTCGTCGTGGTGCGGATGCGCACCGGCCGGAGGCTCGGGAGGCGGCACCGGGTTCGTCGGCGGGGTTGGGACGGTGGTCGGCGGCGTCGTGGTCGGGGCGGTCGGGGCGGTCGGGGCGGTCGAGGTGGTTGCCGCGGGGGCGA
This sequence comes from Acidimicrobiia bacterium, assembly GCA_040509195.1. GTDB lineage: Bacteria > Actinomycetota > Acidimicrobiia > IMCC26256 > DASPTH01 > DASUMF01. The sequence continues at coordinate 12,732 of JBEVLJ010000274.1, read as the reverse complement.
CACTGCCGCCGGTCGTGGACGATGTCGCGCCCGTCGCGGTCGTGGCGTTGGTCGCGGCGACCTTCTGCGCCGCTTCCAGCTTGGCGGCCTCGGCGAGCTTGGTGTCGATCGCGTCGGCCTGGGTCTTCAGGGCGGCAGTTGCGCTCGAGAGCTCGACCCGACTGGCCTCGAGATCCTTGCGCTGCTGACGAAGCGCTTCGGAGAGGTTGTGGAGCTTGGTGAAGGTCGCCTGATCCTGTGCGTTCACCTGGTCGATCAGCCGGGCACGACGGGCAGCGTCGAGCACGTCGTCGCCGTCGACCATCGCCGCAAGGCGTGAGCCTGACTGCCGGTACGCGATGACCGCGCGTTCCCGGGCTGCTTCGCGGGCGCGCTCGGCGCGGGCCTCGAGGTCGTCGATCGATGCCTTCTTCTCGGTGATCTCGGTGTCGAGGGCCTGCGTGCGTGCCAGCGCGGCGAAGTACTTCGAGGCGATCTGGTCGGCCTCGGCGCGCAGCGAGGCCGCCGACGCGTTGGCGCCGCTCGACGTGGTCTGCGCAGTCGCTGGCACCGCCGACATCGCGCACGCCGCGGCGAACACGAGTGCCGCCGCGGCGACGCACACGACCTGCGTCGTGCGGGCGAGCGGCGAAGGAGCGGCGCCGGGGCGCGAAGAATCTGACATCTTGAAAGGGATCGGACCACGCTAGCGGTGTGCTTGAGGCGTTGCACGCACCGGGAGTGCACAAAAGCCGCATTCGCGGCTCACGTAGCCTCGTGCAGGTGCCGATCGAGCCGCCGCCCAGCCGCTTCGACTTCCCTGATCCTTTGGCACTCCCGGCAAGCGAAGAACCCGACGGCGAGCTCGAGGTGATCGGCGTCGGCGCCGACCTCGAACCGGGCACGCTGCTCGCGGCCTATCGCCGTGGGTTGTTCCCCATGCGCCTGCACACCGGTGGGCCGATCGGCTGGTGGTCGCCCGATCCGCGCGGCGTGATCCCGCTCGATGGTCTGCACGTGAGTCGCAGCTTGCGTCGGTCGTCACGGCGGTTCCAGGTCACGGTCGATCGTGCCTTCGACGACGTGGTGCAGGGGTGCGGCGATCCGTCACGTCCGCATGGTTGGATCGACGCAGAGTTCGCGCGTGCCTACGGCGCGCTGCACCGGATCGGGTGGGCGCACAGCGTCGAGGTGTGGGATGCCGGCGACGCGCTCGTCGGCGGTGTGTACGGCGTCGCGATCGGGGGGTTGTTCGCCGCGGAGTCGAAGTTCCACCGCGCCACCGATGCGTCGAAGGTGGCGGTGGTTGCATTGGTCGACGTGCTGCGCGGCGACGGCGTCGACGCAGACCACCGCCTGCTCGATGTGCAGTGGACCACGCCGCACCTCGCCACCCTCGGCGCGGTCGACGTGTCGCGCGCGGAGTACGGCGAGCGTCTCACCCGCGCGTTGAGCCTCCCGCTCCCGGCGCCGTGGGGAACCGATAAGTTCCAGTCATGACTGACGACTCCGTCCTCGTGTACCACAACCCCGTGTGCAGCAAGTCGCGTGGCGCGCTGCAGATCATCGGCGACCGCGGCATCGACGCCGACGTGGTCGAGTACATGAAGGTGCATCCCACGCGCGCCGATCTCGAACGCATCGTCGACGCGATCTCCGACGAGCCCGCCGCATTGGTGCGCAAGGACAAGCGCTTCGCCGAGCTCGGCCTCGACGCCGCCGACCACCAGTCGAAGGAGCAGGTCGTCGCGCTGTTGCTCGAGCACCCCGAGCTGATGGAGCGCCCGGTGGTGTTCGTCGGCGACCGAGCCGTCATCGCCCGCCCGAGTGAGCGAGTGTTGGAGTTGCTCCACTGACGTCGTCGTCCTCGTGACGCGACGACGCGTCGTCGCTCGCGTCGGCGTGCTCGCCTTCGATGTCGAGGCGCGGCAGCCACGACAACCACTTCGGGAACCACCAGTTCGCGTCGCCGAGGATCTCCATGATCGACGGCACGAGCATCATTCGCACGATCGTCGCGTCGACGAACACGGCGAAGCCGAGGCCGAAGCCGAACATCTTCACTTCGGCCGACAAGTTCAACACGAACGCGCCGAACACGAAGATCATGATGAGGGCGGCCGACGTGATCACACGCGCGGTGCGGCTGAGCCCGAGCACCACGGCTTCGCGCGTGTTGCCGGTCGCGTCGTACTCCTCGCGCACCCGCGTGAGCAGGAACACCTGGTAGTCCATCGACAGCCCGAACAGCACCGCGAACATCATCATGGGCACGAACGACACGATCGGCACCGTGCTCTCGAGCCCGATGAAGCTCTTGCCCCAGCCCCACTGGAACACCGCGACGATCGCGCCGTACGCAGCCGCAACCGACAGCAGGTTCATCACCGCGGCGGTCAACGGCACGAGCACCGAGTGGAACACGAGCATCAGCAAGAGGAACGACAGCAACACGACCGCGCCGATGAAGTAGGGGAGGCGATCGGTGATCTGGTTGCCGATGTCGATGTACTCCGCCGTCTGACCGCCGACGAACGCTTGCGCACCGCTCGTGCCGACCGCCTGCGGCAGTACGTCGTCGCGCAAGGTCGTCACCAGGTTGGCGGTGGCGGCGCTGTCGGGCGCGCCGTCCGGGTACACCGCGATGAGTGCCACGTCATCGGTGGGGGAGTTGAGCTCGGGCGGCAGCACGCGGTCGACGCCTGGGGTCTTCGTGATCGCCGACTCGATGTCGGTGAGCAGCGTGGAGTCACTGGCCGCGTTGCCCGCGGTCGTGTCCGGTTGCGGCAGTTGCACGACCACGAGGAGCGGGCCATTGGTGCCGGGCCCGAAACCGTCGGCGATGAGGTCGTAGGCCTGACGCTGTGTCGTCGACGACGGGAGGTTGCCGTCGTCGGACTGGCCGAGACGCATGCTCAACAGCGGCCACGCGAGCGCGAGGAGGATCGCGGTGGCGAGGATCGCGAACACCCATGCGCGCTGGGCAACCATCCGCGCCCAGCGCGCCCACACGGTGTTCGAGTCGTCCGCCCCTTCCGAAGGCATCGAGTTGCCCCCGCCGTTCGAGCGGTGGCGACCGAACTTCGGGATGCTCCACTTGTCGATGCGGTGGCCGACCACGCCGATGATCGCGGGCAGCAACGTGAGCGCAGCGAGCATCATCACCGCGACGACCATGCCCGACATGTAGCCGAGGCGCGCGACGTAGGGGATGCCCGAGATCGCGAGACCGCAGATCGCGATCACCACGGTGCAACCGGCGAACAGCACCGCCGATCCCGCGGTGGCGACGGAACGCCCGACCGCGGCCTCGACGGTCAGACCGTTCGCCAATCCTTCGCGGTATCGAGTGACGATGAACAGCGAGTAGTCGATGCCGACGCCGAGACCGATCATCGTCGCGAGCGTGGGTGCGAGGGTTCCGATGTCGGTGAACGCCGACACGATGCTGATCGCGGTGAGTCCGACGCCGAGACCGATCAGCGCGGTGAGGATGGGCAGCCCCATCGCGACGACCGAACCGAACGCGAGCAACAGGATCACGACCGCCGCGAGCAGGCCGACGAGATCCGCGTTCGAGTCGGGCGGACGGTCGGCGAAGTCGGTGACCGCGCCGCCGTACTCCACGCGCACGTCGGCCGCGACGGCCGGCGCGACCGCGGTCTCCATCTGCTGGAAGATGTTCTTCGGCAGTTGCTGCACCTGGTCGGCGAACTGCACCGTCACCATGGCGACCTGGCCCTCGAGGGGTCCACGGTCCGACACGAGGAGCGCGGCGAGCGGTCCGTACGGATCCGACACGCTCGTGACGCCCTCGATGTCCTGGAGGTTGGTGATGCTCTCCTGGATCGCGGGTTGCACCGATGCGTCGTCGATGCCGGCCGACGCGTCGAACACGATGGTGGCGCTGGACCCGGCTTGCGACGCGAACTTCTCGTTCAGCAGGTCGAGCGCCTGCTGTGACTGCGCGCCGGGGATCTTGAAGGTGTCGATGGTCGTGCCGCCGAGGCTCGCGGCGAGGGTGAGCGAACCGAACACCACCACGAGCCACGTCGCGATGAACCACCAGCGGTGGCGCACCGCGCGGCGGCCGAGCCGTTCGAGCAACCTCGCCACCTGATTCCTCCCGTGTGCCTGCTGCCCGCCGGATGATCGTCTGCGTGCTTGAGGCCGACGCAACCGTCGAGCCTGCGCGACCATGGAGCGGTGGGACGGTTCCGGCGCACGACACGCCTCAAGCCAATTCTTGGACGACCAATTCTTGGACAACCAATTCTTCGACAAGTGGTGCATCGGCACGCGGATGGTCGGGGATGAGCGCGGGTTTCGACCACGAATTCGTGGCGTCACCGACCAACAGCAGGATCTACCGGGCGACGCGCCGGGTCCATCTCGGAGACGTCGACGGCACGGGTGAGCTGCGGCTGGAGGCGCTGGCCCGCTATCTGCAGGACATCGCCACCGACGATGCCCACGACGGCGAGTTGGCCGAGCAGTTGGGCGGCGCGTGGGTGTTGCGGCGAATGGCCGTCGACATCCACGCGGTGCCGCGATTCAACGAAGAAGTGGAGCTCGCCACCTTCTGCAGCGGCTGGGGTCCGGCGTGGGCGGAACGCCGCACCGACGTGGTCGCGCCCGACGGCACGCCGCTCGCCCGGGCGGAAGCCATTTGGGTGTTCATCGATCGTGCCAACGGTCGTCCGTTGAACTTGAGTGACGACTTCTTCCGCACCTACGGCGCAGCGGCGCAGGGTCGGCGGGTGAGCGGGCGACTCCGTCACCGTCGCCCGCGGCCCGACGCAAGTCAGCGTCCGTGGCCGTTGCGCGAGAGCGACTTCGACGTGCTCGACCACGTGAACAACGCGCGCTACCTCGAAGCCGTCGAAGACGAGCTCGCGGCACGGTTGCCGAAGCACAGGGCGATCGCTTCGGAGATGGAGTTCCGCGGCCAGGTGGAGCGTGGTGATCGCGTCGATCTCGTCACCGAGGTGATCACCGGACCCGTTGATGGGGGTCACGCGGAGGCCGAGCTCTCGGTGTGGTTGGTCACCGACGGTCAGGTGCGCATGTCGGCGCGCGTGGAGACGCGCGTCACGCACGACGCCGGCCGCGGCCTTCCTCTAGGCTGACGGGCCTCTGATTCCCGTGCCCGTCGACTCGTTGGCCGGGCGGCGGTGCCTCGTCACCGGCGGCCTGGGTTTCATCGGTTCCAACCTCGCGGTCGCGCTCGCGAGCAGCGGCGCCCAGGTCACCGTGCTCGACTCCCGAGTGGCGCGTCACGGATCGAATCCGTACAACCTCGTGCCGGGCGAGGGGCCGGAGTCCGACGCGGGGATCGTCACCGCGGGCGACGCGCGCATCGACGTGATCGAAGCCGATGTCGGCGACGTCACCGATCCACGCGTGCGTGACGCCGCCATCGCGGCCGACGTGGTGTTCAACCTCGCCGGTCAGGTGAGCCACGTCGATTCGATGAACGACCCCCTGTTCGACCTCGCTTCGAACACCACGGGGCAGTTCGCGTTCCTGGAGCTCATGCGCAAGGAGAACACCGACGCGACGGTCGTGTTCACGTCGACCCGACAGATCTTCGGCAAGCCGCGGTATCTCCCCGTCGACGAGGAGCACCCGGTGAACCCCGTCGACGTGAACGGCATCACCAAGTACGCCACCGAGCAGCTGCACCTGCTGTACCACGACGTCTACGGGCTGCGCACGAGCGCCGTGCGCCTCACCAACGTGTTCGGACCGCGCCAACGCCTGCGTGACAACCTCCAGGGGTTCCTGCCGATCTTCGTGCGCCTCGCGCTCGACGATCAACCGATCACCGTGTTCGGCGACGGTTCGCAGCAGCGCGACTGCCTCTACGTCGACGACGTGATCGAGTGCCTCGCGCTGGCGGCGACCACGCCCGACGCGGTCGGCGAGATCTTCAACGTCGGCAACGACGAGCACCTCGAGTTGCGCGTGATCGCCGACGAAGTGGTGCGCGCCGCCGGCACCGGTCGCGTCGAGTTCGTGCCGTGGCCACCCGATCGCGACGCGATCGACATCGGCTCCTACTTCGGCGATTCGTCGAAGGCCAAGCGCGTGCTCGCGTGGCAGCCGCGCACCACGTTCCGGGAAGGCATCGAGCGCACGATCGCGTTCTACCGCGCGCGCCCCACCTGGTATCGATGAGCCCCGCGGTGGCCGGTGCGAACATCCCCGTGGTCGACCTCGCGCGCCGTGCCGCGAGGCTCGAACCCGCGCTGTCGGCCGCGGTGGCGCGCGTCATCGCGTCGGGCGTGTATCTGCTCGGCCCCGAGCTCGAAGCCTTCGAGCAGGAGCTCGTGGAGTACAGCGGTCGCCGTCACGCGATCGGCGTTGCGTCGGGCACGGAAGCTTTGCGCTTGACGGTGAGTGCGCTCGGGATCGGACCGGGCGACGAAGTGATCGTGCCCGCGTTCACCGCGGTGCCCACGGCAGCCGCGGTGTGCGCCGCGGGCGCCACCCCCGTGTTCGTCGACGTCGACCCCGACACCGCGGCGTTGGATGGGCATGCCGCGGCGCGCGCGGTCACGAGCCGCACCCGCGCGGTGATTCCAGTGCACCTCTACGGGCGCCCCACGGCGCTGCCCGACCTCGGCGTGCCGGTCATCGAAGACGCGGCGCAGGCATTCGGCGCGCTCGATCCCTCGACGCGCTCGGCGGCGGTGGCGTTGAGCTTCTACCCGACCAAGAACCTCGGCGGCATCGCCGACGGCGGCGCGGTGCTCACCGATGACGACGATCTCGCCGCTGACCTGCGCCTGCGGCGTGCGCACGGACTCACCGACGGCTACTCGCACACGCGCATCGCCACCAACGCCCGCTTGTCGGAGGTGGCCGCGGCGGCGCTGCGAGTGGGCCTGCCGCTCCTCGACGCCGACAACGACCGCCGGCGAGAGATCGCGGCCCGCTACCACGCCGCCGCGCCCGACCTGCGCTGGCAGGCAACCCACCCGCGCCACGTGTACCACCTGTGCGTCGCCCGGGTCGCGGACCGCGACGAGTTCCGGGCCCGCATGCCCTTCGGCACCGGAACCCAGTACCTTCGTGCGCTCACCCAGCAGCCTGCGTACCAGCGATTCATCACGGCCCAGTGCCCGGAGTCGGAGGCGTGGGCGGCAGAGTGTGTGTCCTTGCCGTGCTTTCCCGAGATGACGGACGACGAGATCGAGGTGGTGTGTCGCTCACTCCGGTGAACCCTGCGGTCGTCGCGGTCTCGGCATTCTTTCCGTGTTACAACGACGAGTCGACCATTGCCACGATGGTGAACGACGTCGCGGCCACGCTCGATCGCGTCGGCGTGTCCGACGCCGAGATCATCGTGATCGACGACGGCTCGAGCGACGATTCGCCCGACGTGTTGGCCAAGGTCGCGGCTGAGCAGCCGCTGCTGCGCGTGATCACACACGAGCAGAACCGGGGCTACGGCGGCGCGCTGTTGTCGGGGTTCGGCGCGGCGGAGAAGCAGTGGGTCTTCTACACCGACGGTGACGGGCAGTTCGACGCGTCGGAGCTCGAGGTGCTCGTGCAACGCGCGTCCGACGACGTCGACGTGGTGCAGGGGTACAAGTTGCGGCGCGCCGACAACGTGGCACGACGCGTCGTCGGGCGGGTGTACCACAAGTTCGTGTCGTTGGCGTTCGGGTTGAAGATCCGCGACACCGACTGCGACTTCCGGTTGATCCGACGTTCTGCGCTCGACCGGATCCACCTCGAGCACACCACGGGTGTGATCTGCGTCGAGCTGGTGCGCAAGCTGCAAGACAGCGGCGCGCGCTTCACCGAAGTCGGCGTGCATCACTACCGCCGCGCCTACGGCAAGTCGGAGTTCTTCAAGCTCGACGCCGTGGCGCGCACCTTGTTCGACTTGGGGAAGCTCTGGATGCAGATGGTCGTGCTGCGCCAAGGCCGAGACTCGGGTCGCTGAACGCTCAACCCTTCGTCGCAATGAGCACGACCGAGGTGCCGACAGGGACGTCGATGCGCGCGAGGGCGCGACGTTCTGCGGTCGCGAGGGGCGCGAACACCTTGTCGAGCCCGCGACGGTCCACGTCGGACTCCGTCGTCGCGTCACTGGCGTCGGCGCGGCGGTTGGTGACGCGGTCGACCACGGCGAGGCCAGCGGCGGCGGGCGCGAGGAACGAGTACGCGTACGTGCAGCGCTCGACGTGCAGGCCCGCGGCGGTTGCCAACGCGCGCAGCCCGGGGCGTCGGTAGCGGCGTCTCCCGTGCACGGTGGTGTCGTGCTCGCGTCGCAACGACGGGAACGCCGGTTCCACCACCACGAGCGAGCCGCCGGGCCGGAGCACGCGGGCGAGCTCGCGGATCGCGGCGTGGTCGTCGTCAACCGTGTAGAGCACCGTGAGCACGATCGCGACGTCGACGTGGTCAGACGCGAGTGGCAACGCGGTGACGCTGCCGCGTATCGGCGCGATCTCGGGCCGCCGCTCGTGCACGAACGCCAGGGCATCGGGCGACGGGTCGACTCCGATCACCCGGCCGTACTCCTGCAACCACGCGCCGTTCCCGCCCGGTCCGCACCCCGCGTCGAGGACGACGAGATCGGACCGCGCGGCAAGTTCAGGAGCCAGGAGATCGCGGACCAGTGCGCGTGTGTTGCGATACCACCAGTGGTCGTCTTCGACAGCCGCGATGCGGGCGTACTCCTCGACTTCCACCCGCGCAGGGTATCTGTCGTGAAGGAATCGGTCAGCGAGGGGCGACGCGCACCGCGGCGACTTCGAGGTCCGACGAGGACCACGCTTGAATGCCCACGCGGTCACCCTGTGCCGGTTCGCGGTGCCGCTCCTCGCATGCCGCGGCGAGGCTGTCGACGGTGAGCACTTCGTCGCCGTTCACGGAAGCGCTCAGGCGACCGGCGATCACGACCACGCGCAGCGCCAACGCGCCGTGCATGTTCGACGGGTCGGTTGCGGCGACGCGTGCGATCGGGTTCCACAGCTCCCGATCGGCTTGCCACTGGCGCACGAGGTAGCTGCCGCCTTCGTGGATCGGGTCCACGTCGAACGAGAAGCCCGACATGTGACCGGCGGCGTCGGTGCTCGCGTGGAACAACACGCCGAACCCCGGGCCGGTGCGGAAGTCGATGTCGACCTCCAGGACGAAGTTCTCGGCGGTCGTGACGTCGGCGAGCGCCCAGCGCTCGTCGGCGCGGCGCATCACGAGGCCACCTTGGTTGCGCACCTCGACGAGCGGCAACGCGTTGCCGAGCTCCCATTCGCTCCCGGCCGTCGTGAACTGCTCGACCGTCGGCGCCACCGGTGCCGGCCGGGCCGGCTCGACCCACGTCGGCTCCGGCTCGGTGGTGACGGCCAGGGGTTCGGGCGCGGGCGCTTCGGTCGCCGCGATCGTCTCGAGGATCGACGCGGTCGCCACCGCGATCTCCTCCGGGCTCGCGCTCGCGCCGAGCGGCCGCCAGCTGATCGGCGCGAAGCCGTCGACGGCGGGTTCGGACTCGGGTGCGGGTGTCGCCGGCTCGACCGTCGTGTCGAGCAACGGGGTCTCGAACACTGGGGCGCTCTCGAACACGGGGGCGGCCCAGTCGTCGATGCTCGGCTCTTCGCCGGCCAGCGGCTCGGTGTCGGGCGCGACGGTCCAACCGTCGGTGGGCGTCCACGCCTCGGTGGGAGCCCATGCGTCGGCCGCGACCGGCGCGTCCACGCCGACGTCGGCGCGCAGTGCCTCGGGGATCTCGAACGGGATGTCCGGTGCCGCTGCCGCGTCGAGCGGCGCGACGTCGATCGTTGCCGCGCCCGCGCCCGTCGCCACTGCATCCGTGGTGGTGTCGTCGTCTTCCGTGCCCCAGTCGACGTAGAAGCCCGAATTCGTCGCTTCGGGATCTGGTCGGTGGTCCCATGGTGCGGTGCCGTTCTCGGGCGCCGCGGTCGTGGTGGCGGTGTCGGTGTCGGTCGTGGACCCCGGAGCGTCCACCACCCGTTCCGGTGGGCGCGGGCCGGTGCCCCCCGTTGACGGCGCCCCGGCGCCTGCCGTGTCGTCGACGTACTCGTCGACGTACTCGTCGACGTATTCCACGATCTCCACGCGCGCGGGTTGACCCCACGAGGTGCCGTCGCCCGGTCCGAACCCGAATCGGTCCACCTCAGGTGCGGTGTCCGTCGTGGCGGCCGAGGTGTCGGCTGAGAAATCGGCGGGCGGGTCCCAGCTGTTCGGCGCAGGCGACCACGCCGACGGCACGCGGCTCGGCAACTCGTCGACCGAGGCGCCGTCGCCCTTCACATCGGTGAACGACGATCCGCCGTCGCCCTTCACATCGGTGAACGACGATCCGCCGTCGTCACCGGAGGTGTCGGCCGACCATCCGGTGCCCCAGTCCGACGCGGGGGTCCGCGCCGCGACGTCGATGGGGGGTGCGTCGGATGCACCGAACGTGGCGAACGCTTCAGCGCCGGCGGTGGCCACGATCGTCGACTCCACCAGCGTCGGCTCGCCCGTCGCGGGTTCGCCCTGCGCGACCTCGATCGGGGACGGGAGTGCGCTGCGGAACGATTGCCACTCCGCGAACGTTGCCGCGCCACTCACCTCGGCGTTCACGGGCAGCGCGGCGGGCTCGGACGGATCGGCGAACAGGTCGCCGGTGAACTCGTCGGCCGTGAGCGGTGCGGGCTCGGGGAGTCGCGCCAATTCTTCGAACACGTCGACCAGACCGGCCGGCGTCTCGGCTTCGAACGCCGACGTGCCCTCACCCGGCACGAGGTCGCGCGGATCGGTGATCGTCTCGGGGTTCGCAGGTGTCGTGACGGACTCGCCCGGCGCGACGGGTGCCGCTGCGGGAACCTCCGACGCGACCGACGGGCCGGCGTCGAGCGCGAGCGGCGAGTAGCGCGGTGCTTCCGGGAGGATCAACGTACGCAAGCGCGCGGCCTCGAGCTGGTTCACGCGGAGCGCGGCGGCGAGGCCGGCTTCGAGGGTCTTCGGATCGGAGCCGAGCGCGTCGGTGATCGCCTCGCGGTCCTGCGCGGTGAGCTCGACCTTGCTGCCCGCGGGGAGCGCGCGCAGTGCGTAGAGCGTGTCGAGGTGACGACCGAGTCCGGTGGTGTCGTTGCCGGCGCGGAGCTGGCTGATCGTGTCTTCCATCGTCGACGGGCCGGCCGCGAGCGCGGGTGCTTCCTCGACGGGCATCAGGTCGGCGACGTCGACGCCACACGAACCCGCGAGCACCCAGAGGTCGCTCGGCGGGATCTCCACCTTGCCGCGCTCGTACGCGACGAGCTCGCGCCGACTGAGGCCGGCGCCGCGCGCCACCTCCGACAGCGACAGCCCCTTCTTGCGGCGGACGGAGCGCAGCTGCTTGCCGAGCTGCTTCGAATTCGCGGTCTGCACGGTCGCCTCGGCCATGACCTCACGTATCGGCGCCATCCGGAGTCGCCTGTAGGGTCAGTCCGTGCCGCTGTATGCCCTCGGTGACCTCGTCCCGGATGTCCACCCTGATGCCTATGTGCACCCCGACGCCACGGTGATCGGCAACGTGAGCATCGGCGCCGGGAGCACGGTGTGGGCCCAGTGCGTGATCCGGGGCGACTACGGGCGCATCGAGGTGGGGGAGCGCACGTCGATCCAGGACGGCACCGTGGTGCACGCGACTGCAGACCGGCCGACGATCGTCGGCAACGGATGTGTGATCGGACACCTCGTGCATCTCGAGTGCTGCACGATCCACGACGGCGCGCTCGTGGGCAGCGGATCGATCGTGTTGCATCGCGCAGTCGTGGAGACGGGCGCGCTCGTCGGCGCGGGTGCCGTCGTTCCGAACGGCATGGTCGTGCCGGCGAAGGCGATGGCCCTCGGCATCCCGGCCAAGCTGCGCCTCGACTCGGTCGACCCCGAGGAGATCCCGCGCATCGTCGCGCTCTACGTCGCCAACGCGCAGCGCTACAAGACCGACCTCCGTCGCATCGACTGACGCACCTCACGCGCGGTTGCGTCCGCGCGCGCGGTCAGCCCTTCACGTACGAGAACTTCTCGGCGACGCGCCCGTCGCGCACCCGCATCACGTCGACACCGCGCACATGGTGTGGCACGTCGCCATCGATCCACGTGTAGCGCCACTGCACGACGCCACGATCGTCGGTGACGATCATGTCTTCCGTGTCGAAGTGCGCGGTCGGCGACGACGCGAAGAACTGCTCCCACGCAGCGCGCACCGCGGCGGCGCCGACATGACGTCGGCCGTCGGTCGGCGAGGTGTCTTCGAACACGCAGTCGTCGGTCATCGCGGCCATCACCGCATCCACGTCGTGACGATTGAACGCGTCGTTGAATCTCTCGATCGCGGCGCGGGTTGCTCCTTTGGTCACGTCGACCCCTCTCGGGCAGGTTCCTCACCCGACGGTCGGACGTTGTACACCAACGCGGCGCGCACGCGCGCGACGGAGCCGTCGGCGGCGTGGAGCGGCACGATCGAGCCGCTCCGCTCGAATCCCTCGAAGCGACCGGAGATCGTGAACGGTTCGTCGTCGCCCGGCGTGCAGTGCACGTCGAACTCGCGGCCGCGACCGAGACGGAGTCGTTCGTCCCACCCGTAGTGGAGCCGACCGTCGGGTCCGACGCGTGCGGGCTTGCCCACGTGCACGCGTTGCTCCCGATACGACGCGGCGAGCTCCTGCGCGCGCTCAGGGTTGATGAACTCCGCAGTCATGTCGACCAACACCCGCGCGAACGTGCGGCCGTGCGCGGGCAGGCCCG
>JBEVLJ010000273.1:0-4027 GCA_040509195.1 Acidimicrobiia bacterium | reverse complement strand
TGCGCGAGCTCGTACTGCCGGATGGCGTCGAGCGAGGTGTGGTCGAGGCCGGCCCGGCGCTCGACCACCTGCGACGCGTACAACTCGGCGTAGTCCGGAATCGCCAACGACTCCACCGCCGGCGCGTCCGCGTCGGAGTCGCGGACTTCAGCGGCCGGCGGCGACGGTGCCGCCGAAGGCGCGGGTGCGGGTGTGGGTGCGGGTGTCGGCGCCGCGGTCGACGTGTCGGACGCGCTCGTCGGCGCGGACCCCGGACCATCGCTCCCGCGCATCGACCCCAAGCTCTGCAGCGCGCTGCCCGCGAAGCCGCGAGCGAAGTCGAAGCTGCCACCGGCAACGCCCTTGGCGATCACCACACCGCTGTCGGCGGCGCCCTTTGCCATGCCGAGCCCTTCCTCGACCTTGCGCCGCACGTCGGCCGCACTGGGAGCGTTCGGAACCGGCGGCATCGCGGGCATCGGGGGGGCCGGCGGCGTGGGCACGCTGCCGGGGAGGTGCGACTGCACCTCGCGCTTCCCGCGTGACACGAACAACGGCATCATGCCCGGGAGCATGTCGCGCAGGTAGAGGGCCAGGCCCACCGGCGCGTACACGAGCAGCTCCAACGCCTTGTCGTGCGGAGCCTTGTCGTCGGGCACGGGTCCTCCGGTCTCGAATTGGGCGGTCTCGAAGTGGGCAGGGACGACGCGTCGAGCCTGACGTGGTGCGCCGCCTCGATCGGGCGCCAGTCTACGGTGCCGAGCGTCATGTCGATCCTCGCACTCTCGATTCCTGATGCGCTGATCATCGCGGTCGTCGGCTTCTGCGCGGGCACGATCAACACCGTGGTCGGGTCGGGTTCGCTGATCACCTTCCCCACCCTGGTGGCCATCGGATACGCCCCGGTCACCGCCAACGTGAGCAACACGATCGGACTCACTTTCGGGGCGATGAGTGGCGCAGTCGGCTACCGACGCGAGCTCGAGGGGCAGGGTCGGCGCGTCCGGAGGCTCGCGATCGGCTCGCTCATCGGCGGCATCGCCGGCGCGATCCTGCTGCTCACCCTGCCGAGCTCGGTGTTCGACGCAGTCGTCCCGGTGCTCATCGTGCTTGCGTGCGTCCTCGTGGTGGTGCAGCCGCGGCTGAGTCGCTTCGTGGCCGCTCGACGCTCGGCGCCGGTCGAGCACGGCGGGTTCGTGCTGTGGATCGGCGTGTTCATCACCGGTGTGTACGGCGGGTACTTCGGTGCCGCGCAGGGCGTGATCCTGCTCGCGCTGTTGGGCATCTTCATCTCCGACGACCTGCAACGCCTCAATGGTGTGAAGAACGTGCTCGCGGTAATCGCAAACGGCGTCGCGGCGGTCGTGTTCGTGTTCGCGGCGCACGTCGCGTGGGAAGTGGCCGTGCTGATCGCGTTGAGCTCGATCGTGGGCGGTCAGGTCGGCGCGCACGTGGGGCGACGGCTGCCCGCGCCCTGGTTGCGCGCAGTGATCGTGGTCATCGGCCTCGTCGCCGCGGCGCGCCTGACCTTCTGACGCATCACCGAGCGATCGGCCGACGCGGGCGCCACACGGCAACCACGGTCGCTCCGAGGAGCGCGAGGCAGGACAGCGCGAGGACCCAATCGCCGAAGCGCGCGTACAACGTGTCGCCAGTGGTGGCGGTGACGTGCGTGTCGAGGATCGCCTTCTGGAAGAGCTCGGTGCGGTCGTGCACCGTGCCGTCGGGATCGATGATCGCGCTGACGCCCGACAGCGACGCCTGCACCAGCGGCCGCCCGGCTTCCGCGGCGCGGAACTGACCCAAGGCGAGGTGTTGATCGGTGTTGCCCGACCGCCGGTACGAGCGGTTGTTGGTGCTCACCACGATCATCTGCGCACCGTCGCGCACGACACTGCGCACCAACGGTCCGAAGGCCGACTCGAAGCAGATGATGCTGCCGACGGGCGTGCCCTTCACATCGAAGACCACGTTGTGGTCGCCGGGCGTCAGGTCGTACGGAACCTGGCGGAGCGCGGCGATGCCGCCGAACACGCTGCGCATCGGCACGTACTCACCGAACGGTACGAGGTGCTGCTTGGCGTATTCGCCCTGCAGCGTGCCGTCGGGCTCGTAGAGCATGTTGACGTTGTATCCCTCGTCGGTGATCGGCTGGTCACGATCGGTCGCGACGAGGGCGTTCACCAACACGTCGGAGTGGTGCTTCGCCGCGATCGTGGTGATCCGCTCGCGCAGATCTTGATCGAGCTCCGGATCGTCGTCGAGCGCCTTTTCGGGGAACACGATCAGGTCGTAGCGACCAACGAGTTCGTCGGCGAGCTCGAGGTGGTCGTCGGTGAGCCGTTGCGCTTGCTGGCCGGCGAGTGACAACTCTTCGTCGTCACCCTGCAGCACTGCGACCCGGAGCGTGCTGGTGGGTGTGGGATCGAACCAGGTGACGCGTGCGACGACCGCGACGAGCAGCACGCCCACGAGACCGCTCGCCGCCCACACGGTCCTGCGGATCGAGGTGCGGGAGCGCAGGGCCACGACGAGGTCCACCAAAAAGCCAGCGGCGGCCACGGTGAGGAACGACACGCCGAGCACCCCGCCGACGCTGGCGACGGCCCGGGCCGCCGGGATGTCGTGGAGCGCCAGACCCACGTCGGCCCACGGGAAGCCGCCGAAAGGGAACTCTCCCTGAATGGCTTCGGCGAACACCCAGGCGGCGGCGGTGAGCAAGGGCGACGCCATCCCGCGCGTGGCCAGCAGGGCCACGACGAGGGCGGCGATGGCCAGGAGCGTCGACATCGCAACCACCAGGGCCACGAAGGCGAGCACCCCGAAGTAGTGGATCCACGGCACCACCACCGAGTAGCAGCCGATGCCGAACGCGAACGTGAAGAGCGTTGCGTCGCGCACTCGTGCACCGCGCCAGGTGCCCAACAGTGCCGCGATCGGGAGCGCGATCAGCGGTCCGAGGTCGTGTGGCGCGAAGCAGAAGCCTGCGACCACACCGGCGCCGAGCGCGACCGCCAGGCGCACACCCCATCCGCGACGGGTGCGCACGTCAGGGTTGGTCAGGCGCAGTCGTCGCAGAACTGGCGTTCCTCGTCGGCGAGGCGACGCAGCGGGAGAACGAGGAAGCACGACTTGCAGAGGAACTCGTCGGCCCGCCGCGGCACGATGCGGGCCGGACCGTCAACGATGCCGTCGGCGTCACCTTCGTCGTCTTCGACCTCTTCCTCGTCGTCTTCGAGCGTGGCGCTCGCCGTGCGCTCCTGCAAGAGAACGTCGAGCGGCTCCTCGACGTCGTCGGGGTGCAGCTCCTCGTCGAGGTCGACCACGCCTTCCT
Organism: Acidimicrobiia bacterium; assembly: GCA_040509195.1. GTDB lineage: Bacteria > Actinomycetota > Acidimicrobiia > IMCC26256 > DASPTH01 > DASUMF01. Next base: position 714 of record JBEVLJ010000273.1, on the reverse strand, counting down.
CGTCGTCCTCGTCCTCGGTGGGAACCACGGTGGTGGCGGTGTCGTCGGTGATGACCGCGACCGGGACCTCGGTGGAGAGGTCGACGTCGACGTCGAGCAGGTCGGCTTCATCGCCGAGACCGTCGTCGTCGCCGCGGGCGTCCTCGTCGTCATCTGCGAGATCGTCGTCGCCCAACTCTTCGTCGTCGTCGATCTCGAGTTCGGCTTCGTCGTCGAATTCGTCGTCACTCATGGTGTTTCGTGCTCCGAGCGGGTGAGGGGCGCGGAATATACACCGGGGTGGTGCAGGGTCGAGGGAACGTGCGCGCGCCACGGAGATATTCCCGATCGTCCGCGAACGCGGCCACGACCGGGCGTCAGGTCGGGCTGGCACGACCACGTCGGCGAAGTTGGGTGCCCGGGAGACCGTTGGGGCCACTGGTTGGCCGGTACGCGGCGAACCGGTCCGGTTATTGCAGCGTTCTCTACTTGGTCTCCCGGGCCCCCGATGCCCCTCTCCCCTCCAGCACTGCGGGAGACCCACGACCGGGTTGGCGAGGACGTCACGTAGTACGCCCGATGAAGGGGGTCCGTGTCAAGCCGTGACCCGCGAATGCGCGACGCCGTGACCTGCATCGACGCGCGTCGACCCTGGTCAGAGCGGCGCGCTTTTTTTTCGCGCGTGGCCATGCTGAAGGCCCGTTCGATCACGTGCATCGAACCGAATCGGGAAGT
>JBEVLJ010000272.1:0-2681 GCA_040509195.1 Acidimicrobiia bacterium | reverse complement strand
GCGGTGCAGCGATGCCGGCGGCGTCGAGGGCAGCCTTCACCCGGACCCGGATCGCTCGAGCGACGGGCGCCTGCTCCTGGGGCAACGTGCGCACCACCACCCGAAGCACCACCCGTTCCGCGGCCATCGACTCGACACCGAGCACCGTGGGATCGTCGATGATCAATGAACCAACTTGATCGTCGTCTCGTAGCTCGGCGAGCGTGTCGCGGATCACCTCGGTGGCGCGCTGCACATCGGCGTCGTACGCGATCGCGATGTCGACGAGGGCGCGCGCCCATTGCTGCGACTTGTTGCCGACACGCGTGACGGTGCCGTTGGGCACGTGCCACACCACACCGTCGAGATCGCGCACGCGAGTGGTGCGCAGGCTCACACCTTCGACGGTGCCGGTTGCCGCGCCGAGGTCGACCACGTCACCCACACCGAACTGGTTCTCCAGCAGGATGAACAGACCGGCGAGGAAGTCGCGCACGATCGACTGCGCACCGAAGCCGAGCGCGATGCCCGCAATTCCTGCAGTCGCGATCAGCGGCGCGAGGTTCACGCCGAACTCGCCGAGCACAGTGAGCACTGCGATCGACCAGATGATCACCGCGATCACGTTGCGCAACACCGCGCCGATCGTCTCGGCGCGCTGCGCACGCCGGATCTGCGACATCGGGCCGGTGTCGACGATCGACACGTTCAGGGCCGAGGGCGTCGGCAAGGTGGCGAGCTTCTCCACGCCACCGCTGAGCCGTTTGACCAAGCGGTCGCACAGCTTGCGTGACACGATCACGACGATCCATGCGAGCAGCAGGATCGCGACGATGCGGATCGGCTTCGCGAGCGCGTCGGCCACGTCGGCCGCGTGAGTGCTGCCGGTGATGCGGTACACGGTCGAGCACATCCACGACTGCTCGCCCTTGAGCCCGCACGCCTGCACCAGCTCCGGGTCGTTCGCGCCCGCGGCGAGCACGAGCGCGAACACGGTTGTCACGACAGGGTGATCTCGTCGCGCACGCGCTGACTCACGACGCGGCTCGAACCGCCGGGCGGCATCGACACGCCGTACAGGCAGTCGGCCGCTTCCATGGTGCGCTTCTGGTGCGACACCACGAGCAACTGCGCCTCATTGCGGAACTCGTGCAGGAGATCGAGGAACCGATGCAGGTTCACGTCGTCGAGCGCAGCCTCGACCTCGTCCATCAGATAGAAGGGCGAAGGCCGCGCGCGGAACACCGCGAACAGGAACGCCATCGCGGTGAGCGAACGCTCACCGCCGGAGAGCAGCGAGAGCCGGCGCACGTTCTTGCCCGACGGTCGTGCTTCCATCTCGATGCCGGTGTTCAACATGTCGCCCGGATCGGTGAGCGACAGCTTCCCGCCACCGCCCGGGAACAGCGTCGCGAACAGCGTGGAGAAGTGCTCGGCCACGTCGGCGAACGCCTGCTCGAACACCGACGTGATCTCGTGGTCGACGGCGCGAATCACGCGCATCAACTCGCGCCGGCTCGCCTTCACGTCTTCGAGTTGCTCCTGCAGGAACACGTGACGCTCCTGCAACGCGTCGTGCTCCTCGAGCGCGAGCGGGTTGATCGGTCCCATCAAGCGCAGGTCGCGCTCGAGGTCGCGGGCTCGACCCGCGAGCGTGGTGCCTTCGGGCACCTCGGGCGCCGGCGCGTCGAGCGCGGCTGCGGGCTCCACGTCGTACTCGGTGCGCAGGCGCTCGACGGCGGTCTCGAGGCGCAGGCGCGACTCGGCTTCGTCGACTTCTCGACGCTGCTGATGCTCGCGGATCTCGACCAGCTCGCGCTCGGCCACTGCGCGCGTCTGACGGATCTGCTGAAGTTGGTTGCTCGCGACCGCGGCGCGCTCGGCCTCGGCCCGACGAGCCACCCTCCAGCGTTCGAGCAGTCCGTCGACGCGCGTCGCGAACACCGACAGCCGATCGGCGACGCCGTGGTAGCCCGCGCCGCGCGCTTCGAGCGCGCGACGGTGGCGTTCGGCCTCGGCGCGACGCTCAGGGTCGCGCGCCAAGCGGTCTTCGACTTCGCCGAGGCGGCGCCCCAACACCTCTCGCCGTTCGGCGAGTTGCGCGGCAGTGACATCGATGGTGCGGCGCTGCTCGTTCACGTCGCGTGTCTGGGCGTCGAGCACGTACTTCGCTTCGACGTACGACTCGTGACGCGCTCGCGCCTCCTGATCGGCGAGCTCGAGCGCGGGGAGGCGCTCCGCGAGGTGCGCGACCAGCGCGTCGGCCTGGGCGCGTTCCTCGAGCAAGGCGGCCCGCTCGGCCTGTACCGACGCGTCGTCGACCTCGCGTTGCGCGCCTTCAGCGTCGAGCTGCGCCAACGCCCGTTCGGTGGTCTCGAGCTCCGCGACCAGTCGCCGTTCCGATTCGACGGCCTCGGCCAACGTGCGGCGCGCCGTCGCGAGCGACTGGTCGGCGTCGCGCTTCGCCGCGTCGGCGTGGTTGGCTGTTGCCGCGGCCGCGCTCGCGCGGTCGTTCGCTTCGTCGAGCGCCGCACGGGTTGCACCGAGCGCATCGCCACCGAGACGCCACGGCGCGTTTCCTCCGAAGCGGTCGCCCGATCCGGTGACCACGGTGAGGTCGGGGTGCTCGAGCGCGACGTCGAGTGCGGCTGACCAGCCCTGCTCGACGAGCACGGCACCGTCGAGCATGCGAGCGAGGGTCG
>JBEVLJ010000271.1:0-12684 GCA_040509195.1 Acidimicrobiia bacterium | reverse complement strand
AGGACCACGACATCGCCGACGCGTGGGAGACGCGCGAGCGCGTCGTCGTCGCGTTGACGGGCGCGCCCGGAGGCGATGTGCTCATCCGACGCGCGGCACGCATGGCGCGTCGCGCGCAAGGCGACCTGCTCGGCGTGTACGTCCGCCCGAGCGACGGGCTCGCCTCGCGGTCGTCGGACCTGCTGGAGCAACACAAGCGACTGCTCGTCGACCTCGGTGGTGGCTACCAGGAGGTGGCGGCCGATGACGTCGCCGACGGTCTCGTCCAACTTGCGCGCGCGGAACGTGCGACGCAGCTGGTCATGGGTGCGAGTCGCCACTCCCGGTGGAACGAACTGGTTCGGGGGTCGATCACCTCGAAGGTGCTGCGCGCGGCGCGCGATCTCGACGTGCACGTGATCTCGACCGTCGCGAGCGAGGAGCACGCGCCGCGCCCTCGCCGTCGTCTGTCGCGCGCCACCGGGATCTCACGCCGACGCGAACGCTCGTCGCTCGTGCTCGCGGCGCTCGGGCTTCCGGCGCTCACGCTGCTCCTCGACAACGTGTACGAAGATCTCGGCCTCACCAGTGTGCTGCTGTTGTACCTGCTGCTCGTGGTTGGTGTCGCCGCGCTGGGTGGGTTCTGGCCCGCCTTCCTCGCGGCCATCGCAGGGTTCCTGCTCGCGAACTACTTCTTCACGCCACCAATTCACACTTGGACGATCGAAGAGCGCGACAACCTCATCGCGCTCGTGGTGTTCGTCGTGATCGGTGCGGTCGTGGGAACGCTCGTCAGCCGCATGGCGCGTCGGAAGGCGGAAGCGCTGCGCGCCCAGTCCCACGCCGAGACGCTCGCCCAGCTCGGGGCGACGCTCGTGAGCGACCCAGATCCGCTGCCCGCCCTCACCGAAGGACTCCGCGGCGCGCTCGGGTGCAGTGCCGTCGCCGTGTTGCGCGACACGGAGAGCTCGTCGGAGACCACGTGGGTGATCGAGAGCTCCGCGGGTGCGCCGGTGCCCTCGTCACCCGACCAGGCCAACGTGACCGTGCCGATCGACGAGCACACGGTGTTGGCGCTCTGCGGCGCCGACGACGTGGATGCGGCACTGCTCCAGTCGTTCACCGGTCAGCTCTCGTTGGTGCTCGAACGGCGCCGGTTGCGCGTCGATGCGGCGGCGGCGGTCGGCCTCGCCGAAGCCAACGAGTTGCGGACCGCGCTGCTCGCCGCGGTGTCGCACGACCTACGCACACCGCTGTCGGCGATCAAGGCTGCGGCCACCACGTTGCTGCAGGGTGACATCGAGCTCGCGCCGGCCGAACGAGACGAATTGCTCGAGGGCATCGACGAGGAGTCCGACCGTCTCAACACGCTCGTCGGGAACCTGCTCGACATGAGTCGCTTGCAGACGGGTGGGGTCGACCTCGTGTTGCGCGACGTCGGGCTCGACGAGATCGTGCCGGCCGCACTGCACGGGTTGCCCGCTGCGACCAACGAGAACGTGCTCGTCGACGTGCCCGAGTCGTTGCCGCCGATCCGTGTCGATGCCGCGCTCCTCGAGCGCGCGGTCGAGAACCTGGTGGCCAATGCGCTCCACGCGAGCCCCGCCGACGAGCCGGTGCGCGTCATCGGTGGCGCGGTGCTCGACCACGTCGAACTGCGCGTCGTCGATCGTGGTCCCGGCATCCCGCTCGACCAGCGCGATCGGGTGTTCCAGCCGTTCCAACGGCTCGGTGACCAACATCACGGGAACGGCGTTGGCCTCGGGCTGGCCGTGGCCCGCGGCTTCGTGGAGATGATGGGTGGCGAGCTCTCGGTGGAGGACAATCCAGGAGGAGGAACGGCGATGGTGCTGCGGTTCCCCGTGTCGCGTCGGCAGCCGACATGAGTCGCGTCCTCGTCGTCGACGACGAACGGCAGCTGCTGCGCGCCCTGGCCATCAACTTGCGTGCACGCGAGTACGAGGTCGATCTCGCGGAGACGGGAGAGCAGGCACTCGATCTCGCGGCGCGCCGGCACCCCGACGTGATCGTCCTCGACCTCGGGCTGCCAGGAATCGACGGCGTGGAGGTCATTCGGGGGATCCGTGGCTGGTCGCAGGTGCCGATCGTGGTGCTGTCGGCGCGCGATGCCGAAGCGGCCAAGGTCGCGGCCCTCGATGCGGGGGCCGACGACTACGTGACCAAGCCGTTCGGAATGGACGAGCTGCTCGCGCGGCTCCGGGTTGCGCTGCGCCGCGCCGCGCCGGCGGAGGAGCGCGCCATCGTCGAGACGCCTGACTTCGTCATCGACCTCGCGGCCAAGCGGGTGACGCGTGACCGCGAGGAAGTCAGGCTCACCCCGACCGAGTGGCACCTCGTCGAACTGCTCGTGCGCCACGGCGGGATGCTCGTGACGCAACGCAAGTTGCTCGACGAGGTGTGGGGTCCGTCGCACGAGCGCGACACCAACTACTTGCGCGTCTACATGGCGCAGGTGCGGCGGAAGCTCGAACCCGAGCCATCACGTCCGCGGTACTTCATCACCGAACCGGGGATGGGCTACCGCTTCGAGACCTGACCTCGCGTTCGTTGGTCGACGGTGACGAGGTAGTTACCCCCGTCGAATGGCGCGCCCTCCCACGTGGAGAAGCGCGCGTGCGGCGCGAGCCCCGCATCGCGCGCGAGCGCGTCGAACGCGTCGGCCGTGAGCGCGCCCGCACGAGCGGTGCTGCGCAACTGGAATCCGGCGACCAGCAGGCCTCCGGGCGCGAGGCGCGACGCGAGGTTGTGCAGCACCGCGCCTTCGGTGCCCGGCGCCACGAAGATCATCACGTTGCCCGCGAGCACGATCGCGTCGAACGGCCCGGGTACCTCGTCGGCGCGCAGCGTCGCGAGGTCGCCGCGATGCCAGGGGATCGTGGGTGCTTTGGTGCGGGCGCGCTCGAGGAGTGCGTCGTCGACGTCGACGCCGCACGCGTCGACGCCGCGCTCGGCCAGCCTGATCGCCACCCGTCCGGTGCCGCAGCCGGCGTCGAGCACTCGAGGTACATGGTCGACCCCGCGGAGGAGGCGCTCGATGAGGTCGGCTTCGCCGTGGACCGACTCACCCGCCGCCGCGCGCCGGGCCCACTGGTCGTCGTAGGCCTCGGCGCCCACATCGACCTTTTTCGGTTGGGCCCGTCGGGGTTCGGCCCCCTGGTCATCGCTCGACTCTGGCTGCACGGCTCGACCGTACCGTCAGCCTTCGACGATCACCCCGGGTCACCGGGAGTGGCGGACGCACGATCCCACGGAGTGGCATCCGTCACGCCGACCCCCGAATTGTCGGATTTCCTCAAGGTGTCCCGCACGGCGGCCGAGGCCCCTCCGAGACCTGTCAGCGGAGGTGGGCACATGGAGCAGCAGACCGTGTTCTCCTGTTCGATCGAGCGCCGTGGAGGCCACGTCGCCCTCGGCGTGATCGGGGAGATCGACCACACGTCGGCCGGACAATTCCGCAACCAGCTGCTCACCATCGCGAAGGAGCACCCCACGTCGATCGACATCGACATGGCAGGGGTCCTGCTCGACAGCTCGTGCGTGGCGGTGCTCGTCGAGGCGTGGCGCTTCGCCCAGGATCACCGCATCGAGCTCACCGTGACGTCGCCGTGTGCGGCGGTCGCCCGCACGTTCGACATGGCGCCCTCCGGCCAGCTCCTCAACCTCCACTCCTGACCGCGTGCGGGAACTTTGTGCAGTCGACGTTCGACTAAGCCCCCGGAGTCCCCGAACCTGAGGAGCAACCGGTGGGTAGGCGCAGCATCATTGGTGGAATCGTGTTCGCGGTCACGATCGCGCTCGGCGCGTCGACCGCAGGCGCGCACGTGTCGGTCACGCCGTCGAGCGCCGCGCAGGGTGGATTCCAGATCCTGAGCTTCTCGGTGCCGAACGAGAAGGACGACGCGAACACCGTGAAGCTCGAGGTGACGTTGCCCACGAAGTCGCCGATCGCCTTCGTGTCGGTGAAGCCGATGACCGGGTGGACCATCACCACGGAGAAGACCACGTTGGCGAAGCCGGTGAAGACCGACGACGGCACGATCACCGAAGCGGTCTCGAAGATCACGTGGACCGCGACGGCGGGCGGACTCACGCCCGGACAGTTCGATCTCTTCACCGTGTCCGCGGGCCCGCTGCCGACCAACACGAAGAAGCTCGTGTTCAAGGCGTTGCAGACCTACAGCGACGGCGACGTGGTGAGTTGGATCGAGCCGACGGTGAAGGGCGCGCCGGGGCCGGAGCATCCGGCGCCCACGCTCACGTTGACCGCCGCGGCGAAGGACCACGACCACTCGTGACCACGATCGACACCGGCACCGACACGTTGCGGTGTGACGTCGACGGTGGCGTCGCCACCATCACGTTCAACCGTCCGGAGAAGCACAACGCGCTGTCGCAGGAGATGCAGGGAGCGATGCCGCCCTTGGCGCAGCGGCTCGCGAACGATCCCGACGTGCGGGTCGTCGTGATGACTGGCGCAGGCGATCGCGCCTTCGTGTCGGGTGCCGACATCTCCGAGTTCGGCGAGCAGCGCACGGAAGCCGAAGCGCGCGCCGCGTACGACCTGCGTTCGACGGCGATGTTCTCGGCGTGGCGCGAGATCCCCCAGCCGGTGATCGCGATGATCCGCGGGTACTGCATTGGCGGTGGACTGCTCACCGCGTTGCAGGCCGATCTCCGCATCGCAGCCGACGACGCGCAGTTCGGTGTGCCTGCCGCAAAGCTCGGCCTGGGCTACGCGCCCAGCGGGGTCGAGGCGCTGCACCGCGTCGTCGGCCCTTCGTGGACGGCAGAGATCCTGTTCTCGGCGCGCCGCTTCGACGCCGCCACCGCGCTGCGGATCGGACTCGTCAACCAGGTGGTGCCGGTCGACGAATTGCACGCCACGGTCGGCGATCTGACGAGTGCGATCACCGCCAACGCACCGCTCACCATCGCGGCAGTGAAGGGCGCGCTGCGCGAGCTCGCGTTGTCGCCGATGGAACGCGACTTCGAACGCGTCGCGCCGCTGGTGGAGGCGTGCTTCCGCTCGGAAGACTACCTCGAGGGCCAGCTGGCCTTCGCGGAGAAGCGACCCCCGGTCTTCAAGGGCAGGTGAGTCGTTCCCGGCATCGGTCACGGCCGCGTGCGGTCGAGCTCACCCAACCCTCGGTCGACCGCTCCCGAGGGTAGGGTCCCGCCCCGTGCAGGCATCATCCACGCCGGGGTCAGAGGCACTGGGCCTGGCCCGGCGCATCGGCGCGGTGCTCGCGCTCGATCCGGGTGCGCCGGCGATCGAGTTCGAGGGCCGGTGGCACACCTGGCGTGAGATCGCGCAGGTCGGTGACGACGTGATCGCCGCGCTCGACGACCTCGGCGCCGACGGTGCTGGGACGGGCGAGCCAGTTGGCATCCTGTTGCGCAATGATCCCGCGTCGATCGGACTGCTGCTCGGTGTGTTGCGCGCACGCGCGTGCGCGGTGGTGCTGAATCCGGCGCTCGGCGCGGCCCGTCTTGCCGACGACCTCGACGGCCTCGACCTCTCGCTGATCACCGGGAGCCGCGCCGACCTCGACACGCTCGTTCCCGCCGCGGTCGCCGGGCGCGTGGCGACGCTCTCGGTGGGAAGCGCCGCGTTCGGTGCGCGCTGTTCGCTGCCCAACCACACGTCCGAGTCGCGCGCGCTGCCCGGGGTCGCGATCCGCATGATCACGAGCGGCATCAACGTTCCGCCCGAGCGCATCGACCTGCGTGCGACCATGCTCGAGTCGGTGCTGCGCGGCGCCACGCACGACGACGCCGCCCCGATCGACGACCTGCGACTCCGCGACGGTGTCGTCATCGTGCATGAGCCGCTCGTGCACGTCGCGGGCATCTTCGGTGTGCTGCAGGCCGTGCTCGACGGCCACCGCATCGCGCTGTCATCCGAGCTCGCGGAGGCGTTCACTGCTCGGTACGGCGTGCCGGTGGTGTCGGACACGTTCGACCGGGCCGCCGTCCGCGCTCTCTTCCCCGCCTGACCCGGGCTCTGGCACCCGTCCGCCGGCTTGGCGCATCACGTCGAGGTCGGCAAGGATCAACCGCATGAACCTGAACGAGCTCGCGGATTCCCTCGCGCCGCGCGACATGACCCCGTCGCCGGAGTTCGACAGTCTGCTCAGCAGTGCCGCCGACCTCGGCATCCCGCACTCGCGTGACGTGCAGTACCGATCGCGCCACACCGTGGTGCGCGGTCTCCGCTTCCACTTCGAGGAGTGGGGCGAGCCGGGCAACCCGCAGGTGCTGCTCCTGCACGGCGGGAACCAGTCGGCCCACTCGTGGGATCTCGTGAGCTTGCACCTCGCCGACCGCTACCACGTGTTCGCGCTCGATCAGCGCGGCCACGGCGACTCGGAGTGGACGCGCGACCTCGACTACTCCACCACGGCCAAAGCCGCCGACGCGGTCGCGTTCATCGCCGACCAGGGTCTCGAGCGACCAGTGGTCATCGGCCACTCGATGGGAGGCATGGTCGCGACCCACGCCGTCCTCGACCACCCGGATCTGGCGCGCGCGCTCGTGGTGGTCGACGTCGGACCCGAGATGAGCGCGGCGGGCGTCGAGGTGATCCACAACTTCGTCACCCGCAACGTGGAGTTCGACGATCTCGACGAGTTCCTCGACCGCGTGGTGCAGTACGACAAGTTCCGCTCGCGTGAGCACATCGCTCGCACGGTGAAGTACAACATGCTGCAGCGCGTCGACGGCAAGTACATCAGCAAGGTCGACCACCGCCGCGCGCCCACTGAGGTCGTCCACTTCACGCTCGACGACGTGCGCGCGATCGGGATTCCGGTGTTGCTCGTTCGCGGCGCGGAGTCGGAGCTGCTCACGGCGGACGCGGCCGAGCGCTTCGCGGCTGCGCTGCCCGACGGGCGCCTCGAGACCGTGGCGAACGCGGGACACAACGTGCACGCAGCCAACACGCCTGGTTTCCTCGACGTGGTGGCGCCGTTCGTGGCTGAGGTCACGCAGACGAGCTGACGCGCGTCAGGTGCCCGCAGCGCTGGCGCGCGTGCCGGTGCGTCGCACCAGCACGGTGAGTTCACGGCCGCGGTGTTCCGTGCGCGCCGCGACTTCAAAACCCCAACGCCGATAGAGACGCTCGCGCGCGCGGTCGCGTCGCGCGCCCGGGAGCAGCGCGACGAACGTGGTTTCGTAGCCGTTGCGGTCGAACGCGTCCAAGAGCTCGGTGCACCAGTCGATCGCGGCGTCGGGCGCTCGGGCCACGAGGTGCTCGATCAACAGCCCATCCGGCGCGACCTCCTGGAGGAGGCGTTGCACCGCGAACTCGTTGCGCAACTGGTCGCGCCGAAGTACGACGGTGAAGATGCATGCCGCGCCGGCCGCGCCGCGCATCCACCGTGGGATCCTCGGGGCGACGGCGGCCGCGACCACCGCCGCGGCGCCCGCCGCGAGCCACGGTGGTTGGCTCAAGACCATGAGCGCGCTGGCGTCACGGTTCGTGAAGGCGCGGTCCCACGCGATCAACCGCACGCAGTGACCAAATTGGCGGGTCCGGCGCGCGTAGCGTGGTGAGCGGTCGAGGGGCAGCGTGTCCGCGAGCAGCCCCGCGGCGGTCCACAGCTCCGAAGGGGGCACCGGGCGGGCGATCCCCGCAACGGCGCGGAACGCCTCCCGAAGCTCACTCATCTCGGGTCACTCTTGGTGTTCCCGGCGGCCCACCGGGACACGGGGATCCCATCGCGGGGAACGGGTTGTGACAACACTCAAGCTGGGTCGTTGGTTGACCGATGACGCGAAAGCGCACCGAGCTGGGGGTGCGCAGCATCGAGGACGGGATCGAGCGATCGGTCCGCGAGCCCGAAAGGCGTACTGCATGACGCGCAAGTTGGACAGAACTCGGAACCCACGGCGACCCGTGGCCACGCGCGTCGTGGTGCCGATGGTCGCGTTCGTGCTCGCCCTGCCCGTGCTCACCGCCGTGGCCGCGTCGGCAACCACCGACCGCGCCCGGGCCACCCTCACGAGCGCACAGGCCGCGGCTCGGCTCGACGCCGCCCTGCCCGCGTTCTACCGACCGCCGGCCCAGTTGGCGACCGCCGCGCCGGGCACCCTCATCCGCTCGGAGCCCTATCCCGCCATCAAGGGTGCGCGCGCCTGGAAGGTGCTCTACCACTCTCGCTCGATCGACGGCCGCGACATCGCGGTGTCGGGCGTGGTCGTCGCTCCCACCTCCGGCGCGGTGCCCGCGGGTGGGCGTCCGGTCGTGAGCTGGGCCCACGGAACGCATGGCATCGCCGACAAGTGTGCACCGTCGCGTCACGACGACTGGGTGAAGCGGATGCCGGCCATCCGCGCACTGATCGACCAGGGCAACGTGGTGGTCGCCACCGACTACGAAGGTCTGGGCACACCAGGCGTGCACCCGTACCTCATCGGTGAGAGCGGCGGTCGCGGCGTCCTCGACATCGTGCGTGCCGCACACGACATCCCGCAAGCGAAGGCGTCGTCGCGAGTCATCGCGTACGGACACTCCCAGGGTGGCCAGGCCGCGCTGTTCGCAGGCGAGATCGCGCCCGACTACGCGCCCGACCTCGACCTGCTCGGGGTGGTCGCGGGTGCGCCAGCCGCCGAGATCGAAGCCATGCTGCCGGCCGCGGCGAGCATCCCGCAGACGCTCGGCTTCGTGGTCCTCGGCCTCGAAGGTGCGCGGGCCGTGTACCCGCAGGTCGATCTCTCGCAGGTGCTCACACCGCCGGCACTGGCCAAGAGCGACAAGGTCGTCGGCTCCGAGTGCTACGAAGACGTGCTCGCCGCATTCCGGCAGCCCGTCGACCAGGTGATCGCGCAGAACCCGAGCGATGTGGCGCCGTTCCCCGAGCTCATGGCGCAGAACACTGCTGGCCGCCGGCCGACCGCCGCGCCCGTGTTCGTGTTCCAGGGACTCGGCGACGACGTCGTCTACAAGGTGTTCACCGACATGTACGTGAAGGCGAGTTGCGCGACTGGCAACGACGTGTTGTACAAGACGTTCAGCGGCATCGATCACTACGAAGAGGTGAAGTCGTCGGAAGCCGACGTCGTCGCGTGGATCACTGCGCGCGAAGCCGGCGAACCCGCCGCCGGGAACTGCGCGACCGCGCCCCTCTCCTGACCGACCTGCCCTGACATCGGGGCGACACTATCGCCACCCGTGAGCCAGACTGCCCCAATGAACGTGAGCAGGGACTTGGTCGCCCGCGCGCGGGAGGAGCTCGTCGAGTTCGATCCGCGCGACGCGCGCGCCGCGGCGTCGAAGGACCAGATCGTGCGCGCGCTCGACATGTTGCCGGCCCCGCTCGACGAGCACGCCGACCTCACCCACGTCACCGGGTCGGCGGTGGTGGTCGGTCGGCGCGGCGTGGTGTTGCTGGTGCATCGGCGTCTGGGGCGATGGATGCAGCCGGGGGGCCATCTGGAGCCCGGCGAATCGCCCGCCGACGGTGCCGTGCGCGAATCGATCGAAGAGACGGGGTTGGCCGTGCGGCACCCCGACGGTGGGGCGATGCTCGTGCACGTCGACGTGCACGAAGCGGCGCGCGGACACGTGCACCTCGACCTGCGCTACCTGTTGGTCGCACCCGACGACGATCCCGCGCCGCCCGCCGGCGAGAGTCAGCAGGTGCAGTGGTTCTCGTGGGAGGACGCCGACGGGTTGGCCGACGAGTCGCTTCGCGGCGCGCTCGCGACGGCGCACGAGCGCGCCACTGCACTCGGATTCGACACGGCTTCACCTTGACCGTGCTTGCCGCGTCGCGCCCGGGGCCGTCGCGGCCCCGCCGTCTACGTTCGTGACCTGATCCGCGCGACCGAAATGAGGACTCGATGGCCGATCACGACCCCGCCCAACCTGTCGCGACGATCGTCGTGCACCTCCCGGGCGCGCGCGGCCTCGCCGAGCGTGCACAGGAGCGCTTCGGGCGCGACGAGGTGGTGGTCGGCGCCGACGACCCACGCGCGCGTGACGCCGAGATCATGGTGGCGTTCGGTCGCGATCGTGAGTCGCTCGAACGCGCGATGACGCCCGCACTCAAGTGGGTGCACGCGTTCAGCACCGGCGTCGACGGCTTCCCGTTCGACGTGGTGGGGGACCGCATCTTCACGTGCTCCCGCGGCGCCGGCGCGATCCCGATCTCCGAATGGGTCTTGGCGATGATGCTCAGCCAGGCCAAGCGCCTGCCCGAGTCGTGGATCACCGAGCCGCCGCCAAGGTGGAACGCCGCGCAGCTCGACGTGCTCGCCGGCAAGACCGTCGGCATCATCGGCCTCGGGGAGATCGGCACCGCGGTGGCGCGACGCGCGCTCGCGTTCGAGATGGAGGTCGTCGCGTTCCGTCGTCAGGCGATCCCCGCATCGATCGCCGAGGTCGAGGTGCTCACGTCGCTGCCCGAACTGCTCGGCCGTTCCGATCACATCGTGATCGCCGCGCCGGCCACGCCCGCGACGCACCACATGATCGACGCGGCGGCGCTCGCGGCCTGCAAGCCCAGCGCGCACCTCGTCAACATCGCGCGCGGCTCGCTCGTCGACCAGGACGCACTGATCGAGGCGCTCGACTCCGGCCAGCTGTCGGCTGCGTCGCTCGACACGGTCACGCCCGAGCCGTTGCCCGACGGTCACCCGCTCTACTCGCATCCCAAGGTGAAGCTGAGCGCGCACATCTCGTGGGGTGATCCCACGTCGATCGACCGCACCCTCGACATCTTCGCGGCCAACGTGGCGCGCTACCGCGCGGGCGAGCCACTCACCGGGGTCGTCGACACCGTTGCCGGCTACTGAGCCGACCGCCCGACCAGAGAGGCCAGCCGAATGCCTGCGTCCACACCGACCATCCTCGCGACCAGCGCCGGTATGCGGCCCGGACGCTTCGGCATGCTCGACATGACGCCGGGTCCGATCCATCACTTCGCGGCCGAGCTGTCGAACGCGGGCGAGACCGCGCGCATCTGCGTGCTCAACCAGGCGACGGGCGATCCGGAGGTCCGTATCGGTGCCACGTATGCGGCGTTCGCCCGCACCACCTTTCGCATGTCGCATCTCCAGCTCTTCCCGATGCCCAACGTCGACGACCTGCGCGCGCACCTGCTGGCCCAAGACGTGATCTGGGTCGGCGGCGGCAGCGTCGCCAACCTCGTCGCGGTGTGGCGCGTGCACGGGCTCGACGAGATCCTGCACGAGGCGTGGCAGGCCGGGGTGGTGCTCGGCGGCGTGTCCGCCGGATCGATCTGTTGGCACGTGGGCGGCAGCACCGACAGCTTCGGCCTCGAGCTGAAGGGTTTCACCGACGGGCTCGGCTGGTTGCCGTACAGCAATGGCGTGCACTACGACGGCGAGGTGCAACGCCGTCCGAAGATGCACGAGTTGATCGGCGACGGCACGTTGCCCGATGGCTACGCCACCGACGACGGCGCCGGCCTCGTGTACCGCGGCACCGAGTTGGTCGAGGTCGTCGCCGATCGCGACGGCCCGCTCGGGTACGAGCTCACCCGCAACCCCGACGGCACCGTCACCGAGACGCCGCTTCCCACGAGGGTGCTGAGCTACAAGTAGCTCTCGTGGAGCAGGTTCTGGGTGGCGAACCAGCCGGGGACGGCGGGGATGAAGTTCGCCACGAGCTGGTTGGCGAGCACCGCGGCGACCGCGATCTCGGTGGGCACGCCGACCGCGGTGAGCGCGCCCGACATGCCGACCGACGCGACCGCGGTGCCGCCGCCAGGGATGGGCACCAGCGACGCGATCGTGCCGATGAAGATGTTGAGCGCGAGCACGGTCCAGTAGTTGAGGCTGCCGCCGAACGCCTCGATGCAGATCAGCAGCACGAGCGCGTACATCAGCGAGTTGATCATGTTGCCGCCGAGCAGCAACGCCACGCGTTTCGGCGACTTCATCGCTTCTCGCATGGTGTGCATCGCGGAGGTGAGCGGCGGCAGCACGATCTTGCGCACCTTCGGCACGCCGAAGATGATCGCCGCCGCGACGAGCCCGACGACGATCACGATCAGCACGAGCTCCGCGATGCTGCTCGTGGGAATCTTGCCGAACTGCAGCGTGTCGGGTGAGAGCCAGACCGCGATCACGAGCAGCACGATCGACTGGACGATGTTGCCGACGTTGGTGAGCAACCCACCTGACGCGACCGCCGACGCGAGGTCGACGCCTTGCTTCTGCAGGAACCGGATCTGCGCAGCCATGCCGCCGACCGCGGGCACCGCGAGGTTCGAGAACGACATCGACAGCTGCAACTCGGCGGTGCGCACGAGTGGCAGGGGGATGGGAACCGTGCCCATCAGCGCGATGGCGGTCGCGAAGTTGGTGAGGAACGAGATGATGGTGGCGACGAACAGCAAGAACCAGTCGGCGTTCTTGATCGTGTCGTAGAACTCCTGCGGGTCGCCCACCTGGCCGAGCAGTGCGAACACCGCGATGAGCGTGCCGACGGCCATCAACAAGCTCGTGGTGTTCACGCGGTAGAGCTGCTGGAGCGGTGGTTCCTCGGTGTCGATGCTCGCGGCCGCCGCGGTGCGCAGCGCGGTGAGATCCGCCGCGAACTGCTTGCGCTCCTTGCGATGGTGTGGCCGCACATCGGGAGTGAGCGCGCCGACCTGCAGGAGCGGCAACGCGCTCACCAACTCCTCCGTGCCCACGCCGCGCGTCGCGGCGGCGATG
>JBEVLJ010000270.1:0-6326 GCA_040509195.1 Acidimicrobiia bacterium | reverse complement strand
GTCGAGCTGGTGCAGGTCGATGCGGACGCGCTGGCGACTGCGGCGGTCGCCGCGTGCGTGGAGCTGCGCGACGAGTCATTCCTCACTGCGTGCATCGCTGCGCCCGAGCACCTTGAAGCGTTGGAACAGGCCTTCGCCGACGCAGGCATCGACGTCGGCGCGCCGGATCGTGACGGGCTCGGCCGCCCGATCACGTTGGTGCCGGCGGCGGTCGCGAAGGGACTCGAGTTCGACGCGGTCGTGGTGGTCGAGCCGGCGGCGATCGCCGGCGACGACGTTCGCGGGCTTCGACTCCTTTACGTCGCGCTGACGCGTCCGATCCAACAGCTCACCGTGGTGCACGCACGCCCGTTGCCGAGCGCGCTCACTGGCTGATGCATGGCGCGTTGAACCACAACGGTTGGGTCAGACGCGCGATGAACCGGGTCAGGCGCTGAGCGGCAACGGGGGAGCGATGACGGTGCCCGGCCCGCGCAGCTCGGCCGCGTCGATCGGGTTGCCGCCGTACGCCGGGCAGTACGCCTTGAACGAGCACCAGTCGCACAGGCGCCCCGGATGCGGACGGAAGTCGTCACGCTGGCACGCGGTGGTGATCGCCTGGTGCAACGCGACCGTCTTGCGCTCCACGCCGCGGATCGACTGATCGGTCGGCGTGGCGATGATGAGCTCGGGCTTCGAGAGGTACATCAGCTGCACGCGTGCGGGGCGGGCGCCGAGCATCCGCTCGCACAGCAGTGCGTAGATGTGCACGCCACTCAAGCTCTTCGCCTCGAAGAACTCCGATGGCACCGAGCCGGTCTTGTAGTCGGTGACCACGAGCTCGCCGTTCTCGTCGAGCTCGAGGCGATCGATGATGCCGCGGAGGCGCACGCCGCCGAGATCGGCTTCGAGCTTGAGCTCGAGGCCGATCGGGCGCACCGTGCGCGGGTCTTCGATCTGGAAGTACTTGTGGATCAGCCCCTCGGCATCGACGTGGAACTGCACGCGTTCCTCGTCGGACAGGTCGAGCTCGGTGAACTCGGGGTGGTCGGCGAGGTCGCGAATCGCGCGTTCGAGATCGAGGAGCGCGGCGTCGATCACGCGTTCGTCGGGCGGTCGATCCATCAGTCGTTCGAGCGCGCGGTGCACGAGCGTGCCTCGGCTCGCGGCCACCGACGGCGGCTCCGGGAGCCGCTCGATGTAGGAGAAGCGGAACGCCAGCGGGCACTCCTTGAACGCCGATGACGAGCTCGGCGAGAGTGACCGAGGGGGCGCGAAACTCATGGAGGCGACGGTACTCCGAGCCTGTGACACTCATGCGGATGGCGTCGAGGCGCCGAGACGGAAGGAGTCGACGTGAAGGTCGACGGCATGGTGGGCGGCGGATTCGCGGACGTCGGCGCCCGCGCCCAGGAGCTGGAAGCCCTGGGGTACGACGGCGCGTTCACGTCGGAGACGCAGCACGACCCGTTCCTGCCACTCGCCATCGCGTCGACGACCACGTCGACCATCGAGGTTGGCACATCGATCGCCGTCGCGTTCGCGCGCACGCCGATGATGACCGCCGCGATCGCGAACGATCTGCAGATCGCCAGCCAGGGCCGCTTCGTCCTCGGCCTCGGCAGTCAGATCAAGCCCCACATCGAGCGTCGATTCTCGATGCCGTGGTCGCGGCCGGCGGCTCGCATGCGCGAGTACGTGCTCGCCTTGCGTGCGATCTGGACCGCGTGGCACGAGGAGAGCAGGCTCAACTTCAGGGGCGACTTCTACACGCACACCTTGATGACACCATTCTTCAGCCCCGGCCCGAGCGAGTACGGCGCGCCGAAGGTGTGGCTCGCGGCCGTCGGGAAACGCATGACCGAGGTGGCCGGTGAAGTGGCCGACGGCATGATCGTGCACGCGTTCACCACCGAGAAGTATCTGCGCGAGGTCACGATCCCGAGCATCGACCGCGGTCTCGCCACCGCAGGCCGCTCACGCGACTCGTTCGAGCTGGGCGGGCCGATGTTGGTGGTGACGGGCTCGACCGAAGAGCAGATGGCGGAGTCGGCGCAGGCCACGAAGCAGCAGATCGCGTTCTACGGCTCCACGCCGTCGTACCGGCCAGTGCTCGCGCTGCACGGTTGGGGTGACGTTGGCGACGAGCTCAACGCGATGTCGAAGCGCGGGCGGTGGGTGGAGATGGGCGAGCTCATCACCGACGAGATCCTCGACGCATTCGCGGTGGTCGCCGAGCCCGAAGACGTGGCCGGCAAGTTGCGCGCTCGATTCGGTCTGTTGCTCGACCGGATCAGCTGGTACGGGAGCCCTGGCGTCAGCTCCGAAGCCACGCGTGCGGTCGTCGCGGAGTTGCAGGAGTAGCCATCGTGTGGATGAACCGTGTCAGCGATTGCGCGCGATCCAGTTGTCGAGCGCGGGACTGCTCTCGTAGCTCGTGATCAGCGCGTAGCGCGGCTCGGTGCCGACGTGGCACACCACGTGCCAGAGGCGTTGCGTGTCGACGACGAATCGCGCACCGCGCTGCAGCGGCACGCGCATCTCGGTGTTCGGATCGGGGAGACCGTCGGGCCCCTGCTCCATGAGGATCATGAAGCTGTCGGGGTTGTCGGTGAGCTCGAGCCAGGTGCGCACGACCCAACCGTCGCCGTCGGGGTTGAAGCGGTTGTTGTCGTCGCGATGGATCTGACGCAACGACGACTCGTAGTCCTGGGGCTCGAGTTTGATCACGCGCACGCGACCGAAGTCGGCCCCGACGCCGAGCACCTCTTCGACGAGGCGCGGGCACTGCGTTGCGTTGCTCGTGAGCTTGCCGCCCTTGTCGGGTTGCTCGTCGCCGGGCTTCCAGAAGCCGCGGCAATCGAGCTCACCGTCGGCAGTGGCGATCGGCGCGAAGTTGGTGTCGCCGCCGCTCTTCCAATCCATGTACTCGAGCGTGATCCACTCCGACTCGTCGACCGGCGGATCGAGATCGCGCAGCTGCACCCAACCGGTGGCGGCGAGTGCGTCGAGGCGGGTGTGCGGGGTGTCGAGGACGATGTCGGTCGACCAATGCGGCGTCTTCAACCAATGTTCGGTGACGGCCATCAGTGAAGTGTAGAGAGGCGAAGCCTCAGAGGTAGGCCCCCGGCTCCGTGAACATCCCGGCGCGCCAACGGCGTGGGGTGAAGAGTGCGGCGCGGGGGTAGTCCTCGAACATCCAGCGCGCGAAGTTGCGTCGAGTCCACGGGGTGAGGGCCGCAGCGCCGATGGCGGTTTCCGCACCGATGCGTGAGCTGAGGATTCGCTGCAGCGTGCCTGCGAAGCGCAGGTCGGAACCGAGGTGACGGTCGACATCGCGGCGATAGCGCGACGCAATCTGCTCGGGGGTCGCGTGCCGCGCGACGGCGCGCGCCGCGAGCATGCCGCTGTCGAGCGCCTGCGCGATGCCTTCGCCGGTCATCGGGTCGACGACGTGCGCCGCGTCACCTGCGAACAACACGCGGCCGTGCGCGAGGCGTGACGCGTCGAACGACGCGGGGATCGGCCACGCGCGGTGCGTGCCTTCCGGTTCCGCGTTCGGCCCGAGGATGTCGCGCATCACCTTGCGTTCGAGGAGGTCGCGCCACAGTGCAGCGAGCCGCTTGCCGCTTGGCGCGTCGTGGTGTCCGTCAAATGACCTGTCGGCGCGCAACACGCCGAAGCCGACGTTGGCGCGACCGCCGCCGACCGGGAACACCCACGCGTACCCGGGAAGCAGGTCGGCGTCGAAGACGACCCAGAGGCGCGGATCGTGCACGCCGGAGAAATACTGACGGAACGCGTGCCACGTACCGAGGTCCTGCGTGGCGTCACCCGGGGTCGCACCGACGAGACGTCGCACCGCGGAGTAGTGCCCGTCGGCGGCGATCACGTGACGCGCGGCCAACGTGCTCGCGCCGTCGTCGAGGGTGAGCACGACTTGGTCATCGTCGAAGGTCGCGTCGGTCACGCGCACGCCTTCTCGCACGTTCACGCCGAGCGCCCGCGCGTGCGTGACCAACGCCGCGTCGAGCTCGGCGCGCGGCACCACACCGGCGAACTCGCCTCGATCAGGCGACGGAAGGGGCAGCGAGATGTGGCGGCCGGCCGGGGACACGAGCACCGTCTCGGTGATGCGCACGTAGGAGGGGAGTGCCCGCACGTCGAAGCCGAGGTGCTCCAGCGCACGCAGCGCGCCGGTGGTGAGGCCGTCGCCGCAGGTCTTGTCACGGGGGAATCGGGCCCGGTCGATCACCACGGCATCGAGCCCGAAGCGTGTGGCGGCGATGCCCGCCGCGATTCCGGCGGGGCCGGCGCCGACGATGACCAACTCGTGTTCACGTCGTGATGCCGCCACCGGCCGACGGTACCGCTGTGGCTCGTTTGGAACCGAAGCGCCACGACAGGCAAGAATGTCGCCCCGACTGCGCGCCTTCGTTCTGGCGTGGCAGACGGAGGCCCGACACTGGCTGATCCACGCACCCATTTGGAGCGACGCACATGAACATCGCCGTCTGCGTGAAGCAGATCCCCGACCCGGTCGTGCCGGGCAAGCTCGCCGCCGATCACACGCTCGATCGCGCCGGCGACGCCATCCTCGACGACTCCGACGCATACGGCGTGGAGATGGCGTTGCAGCTCGTCGACAAGGCGGAAGGCGACGGCGAGGTGATCCTCATCTCGATGGCGCCCGACGGCGCGGTCAAGGGACTGCGCACCGCGCTCGCCATGGGCGCGGCGCGTGCCGTGCTCGTGTCCGACGACGCGCTCGCCGGTTCCGACTCGCTGTCGACCGCGAAGGTGCTCGCCAAGGCGGTGGATCGCGCGGGTGGTGTCGACCTGTTGCTCACTGCGACCGAGTCGACCGACGGTTACACCGGCACGGTGCCTGCGCAGATCGCGGAGCTGCTCGGTTGGCCCGCGCTCACGTTCGCGAAGCACGTGGAGCTCGCCGACGGCAAGGTCACCATCCAGCGTCAGACCGAAGACGGCTACGACATCGTCGAGGCGTCGCTCCCCGCGGTCGTGAGCGTGACCGCCGGTGTGGTCGAGCCGAGGTACCCGTCGTTCAAGGGGATCATGGCGGCGAAGAACAAGCCGGTCGACGCGGTCACCGCTGGCGACCTCGGCCTCGACGCCGGCGCAGTCGGCTGGGCGGGTGCCCGTCAGAAGATCGTGTCGGTGGGTGCGGCGCCCGCGCGTGAAGCGGGCGAGAAGATCGAGGACGACGGCGAGTCGTTCAACCGCGTCGTGGCATTCCTGGAGCAGCTGAAGGTCGTCTGAGCGCACCTGCGCACGGACTCGACCCGACAGGCTCGAACGAGAATCGAAAGAAGGACACAGTGGCGATCTCGAAGATCTGGGTGTACGCAGAGGCCGACGGCGACTCGCCGGCCACCAGCACGCTCGAACTGCTCACCAAGGCCCGTGAGCTCGGCGGCACGCTCGAAGCGGTGTACGTGGGTGCCAACGGATCGGCGTTGGCCGCGGGCCTCGGCGACCACGGTGCAACGAAGGTGTTTGCGGTCGACCCGGGCGACGTGTTGCCGGGCGTCGTCGGCGCGGCCACGTTGGCCACGCTCATCGGCGAGCACGCGCCCGACGTGGTGCTGTTCGCTCAGAGCTACCAGGGACGTGACGCGAGCGCCGCGCTGTCGGCGAAGCTCGACCGCCCGGTGCTCACCAACGGCACCGACCTGCGCGTCGACGGCGACAACCTTGTGGTCGGCACCGCGATCTTCGGCGGCAACACGCTCGTCGACACCGAGTTCGAAGGTGACGGCCCGTACCTCGCGGTGATCCGTCCGAAGTCGTTCGCGGCCGAGCCCGCGGGCGGAGGTGCGGCCGAGGTCGTGAGCGTGCCCGCCGCCGACGCCGGTCGCGCCGGTGAGGCCAAGGTGCTCTCCACGTTCGTGGAGGAGCGCGAAGGTCCGAAGCTCGAAGAGGCGGTCGTGGTCGTGTCGGGTGGACGCGGCATCGGGAGCGCCGAAGCGTTCGGTCCGCTCGTCGACGAGCTCGCCAAGCTGCTCGGTGGTGCGTCGGGCGCGTCGCGTGCGATCGTCGACGCCGGCTGGGTGCCGTACTCGAAGCAGGTCGGCCAGACCGGCAAGGTCGTGAAGCCGAAGCTCTACATCGCGCTCGGCATCTCCGGCGCCACCCAGCACATGGTGGGCATGAAGGGCTCCGACAACATCATCGCCGTCAACAAGGACGGCGAGGCGCCGATCTTCGGCATCGCCGATCTCGGCATCGTCGGCGACGTGCACAAGGTCGTCCCGCAGCTCATCGAAGCCATCAAAGCCAAGCAGTAGCTGCTCCGTTCCCTTCCCGAAATTGCGCTTGGATTC
>JBEVLJ010000269.1:0-2533 GCA_040509195.1 Acidimicrobiia bacterium | reverse complement strand
GGCGGCGAAGGGCGGGGCGCATCGATGACATTGAGCGATGCGGCCCGACGGAATCGTCGGAAGTCCAGCCGCGCACGTTCGCTGATGGGCGCCGCCGTCGTGCGCCGATCCGCGCCCGCGGACCGAGGGCACGACTAAAATATTCGTCCGTGCGCACGTGGATCTCGGCGCTTGTCCTGGTCGTCGTGGTCACGGCGGCGATCGCCACCAAACTGCTCCTGCGCCGCCGCGCGCCCAAGGGCGGCTGGTTCACCGACTCGAGCCGCGGCGACGGCACGTTCGGGGTGCTCGGGACGATGTTCACGGTCGTGCTCGCGTTCATCATCTTCCTCGCGATGGAGAGCTATCAGCGCGCAAGGGAGGGGTCGAGCGTCGAGGCCGTCGCCGTCACCAAACTCCACTCCACCGCCGCGCTGTTCCACGCGCCCTCGAGCGATCGCCTGCAGGGCGGACTGGTGTGCTACGCGCGCGCCGTCATCGAGGATGGGTGGCCCGCGATGAGGCAGGAGCGCTACAGCGAGCGGGTGCAGTTCTGGGTCGATGAGCTCGCCCGGGAGTTCGCGATCGCCGACCCCCACGGCGCGCAGGAGGAGGCGGCCTACGGACAGTGGCTCGACCAGGAGGCGGAGCGCCGCGACGGCCGACGCGCGCGCATCGCCGAGGCACCCGCGTTCGTGCCGCTCCCGCTATGGGGCGTGCTGGTGATCGGCGCGGCGCTCACGATCGCCTACATGTGTATCCAGGCCGACCGGCGCGAGGGGGTCGTCATCCAGTCGGTGACGATCGGCTTCGTCACGACCCTCGTGACCGCGGGCCTGCTCGTAGTGGTCTTCCTCGACCACCCGTACGCGGACCAGAGCGGGAGCGTCGAGCCGACCGAGATGCGCCGGACGCTCGAGCTCATCGACGACGGGAGCGCTGCGCCGTGCGACGAGCGCGGCGTCCCCCATCCCACCTGACCGGGTGGAGCGTCGGGTAGATCGCGAGCGTATTGGGCGACTAGTCACTGGCCAACGCCCGCGTTGCATCGCGTCAGTTGTTTTCGACGTCTTCCCATGAGCCGCCGCGCTCCTTGAAGACGCGTTCAGCGTCGATCCATTGCGCGAGCAGTGTCCACGCTTTCGCGGCGCTGTCGCGGTCGATCCATTGCCGGCCGTCTGCGCTTGATCGCGCGTCGTCTGCGCGTGCTTGTATCGCGCCGAGACCAGCGTCGTCATCGCGTTTGATCGCTTCGCGCCAGCGTTCCGGCGTCTGCTTCGTGCATCGCTTCGACGTGCCGCAACCACATTCTTTGGGCCACGACGGTCTGTTCAGGTCGCGCAGCGCTTGCGCGTATGAGTCTGACTGGCGTAGCTCAGCGTCAGACTCGTTCATAAGCGTGTTCGCGACCCACACGTCGACGTTCGCGTCGAGGTCGTCGCCGAGCATCGCAGGTGGCACTGACGTGATGCTCACGTCTTCGTCTGCGTGTTCTCGCGACCAGCTGGTGATGCGATCGTCGCTGTCGTCGAAGTGAAGCGCGTTGGTCGAGCGCGGTGTTTCCCCGCGCGACATCCAGTACGAGGTGTTCGGCCCAGACCTGTGGCAAGCCGACCTCGACTGACGCGTCACATTTGATTCCGGCCACCGCGTACGGGACGGCAGAGTTCGTCGACCGCGGTCAAGCCGTGCTGTTGCGGTGCCTCCGCCCCGCCGAACCCCGGCGCCTGACAGGCCGAGCAACGCCGCTACATGAACGTCAAAGCCTTCGAGGGCCAGACACACCGATTGCCATCCACGCGAGCCCACAAGAAGTGACCCGAGATGTCGGCACCATTTGCGAGCGATGATCGTAGAGTGCGGAGCCGCTGCCCGTTCGCGCCACTGGGTGGAAATACCTTTCTGTTGGATATGCGCCGTGCTGCCATGAGGTAGACGCGAATAGACATGGAGCGCGGATGACGTCGGTTCTCGTATGAACGGTCCCAACTTGAGCGTGCTTATCTCGCCGGTGGCGCGCGGCATCACCGTTGGCCTCCGCGTACTCGGCTACCAGCTGGCGATCAACGACCTCTACCAAATGTCGCAACAGGAGTGCTGGCCATGAGCACCGTACGGATAGCCGTCGCTGGAGCGGGTCTGATCGGGAAACGCCACATCGAGGAGGTCGACGCAAGCCGGCCCGCCAAGCTCGCCTCGATCGTCGATCCCGGCCCGGCCGGCACCGAGCTGGCTGAGAAGTACGGCGTACCGCTGTACCAGTCGTTGGCCGAGCTGTTCGAGAAAGACAAGCCGGACGGGGTCATCCTCGCCACCCCGAACCAGATGCACGTCGACGGTGGCCTGGAATGTGTCGCTGCGGGCGTTCCGGTCATTGTCGAAAAGCCGATCGGCGACACCATCGAGGGGGCCACCAGGCTGGTCGAGGCATGTGAGAAGGCCGGCGTTCCAGTGCTTACCGGGCACCACCGCAACTACAGCTCGATCATGGCCAAAGCCAGGGAGATTGTGCACCGCGGCGTCCTCGGGCCAATCGTCGCGGTGGTGGGCACCG
>JBEVLJ010000268.1:0-4477 GCA_040509195.1 Acidimicrobiia bacterium | reverse complement strand
CGCGAAGCCGAAGAAGAGTGGCCAGCGGTAGGGGTGAAGGAACGTGCGCAAGCGGAACGACTCGCCGCCCGCCTTCGCGGCGGCTTCGTCGATGTCGGGCTCGTCGTCCGCCAGCGGGAGCGAAGCGATCGCGGCGTCGAGCTCCGGGGTCGACGCGAGCGCCGACGCGGTGCCCGTTCCGAACCCGCCGCCTCCACCTCCACGCATGCCGACGCCACCACCGATGGCACCACCCATGGTGCCACCCATGCCGCCGACCACCGGGCTGACGGCCACGAGGTCGCGCGCGGTCGCGGTGGAGTCGTCGCGGATCCACAGCTCCGGGGTGACCGGTGCGGTCGCGGGCACGGTGATGGTGTCGTCGCCGGCGGGTCCTTCGGCACCGTCGTCCGGTCCACCGAGCAGCGTGTGGAGGCGATCCGACGAGGCCATGAGCTCGTCGTGCGTTCCCTGTTCCACGACGCGGCCGCGCTCCACGATCACAATGCGGTCCGCCAACCGCAACGTGGAGCGACGGTGAGCGATCAGCACCGTGGTTCGGTGCTCGGTGACGTCGCGCAACGTGGCGTGGATCTGCTCTTCGGTGCGGGCGTCGATCGCCGACGTCGCGTCGTCGAGCACGAGCACCTTCGGATCGGTGATCACCGCGCGAGCGATCGCGATGCGCTGACGTTGCCCGCCGGACAGTGTGAGTCCGCGCTCGCCGACGGCAGTGTCGTAGCCGTCGGGCAGTCGCAGGATGAACTCGTGGGCGCCCGCAACGCGCGCGGCGCGCTCGATGTCGGCGTCGGTCGCGTCGGGGCGTCCGTACGCGATGTTGTTGCGCACCGACTCGGAGAACAGGAACGCGTCTTCGAACACCACACCGACTTCGCGTCGAAGTGAATCGAGCGTGACGTCGCGCACGTCGACGCCGTCGATGCGCACCGCGCCGCGTTGCACGTCGTAGAAGCGCGGCAGCAGCAGACTCACGGTGCTCTTGCCGGAGCCCGATGCTCCGACGATGGCCACCGTCTCACCCGCTTCGACGCGCAGCGAGAAGTCGTCGAGCACCGGCTCGGAGCTGAGGTAGCCGTAGCGCACGTGCTCGAGCTCGAGCACACCTTGCGGAACCTCGAGCTCGCTCGCGTCGTCCTTCTCGACCACGTCGGGGTTGGAGTCGATGATCTCGAAGATGCGCTCCGCCGCGGCACGCGTCTGCGAAGACACCGCGATGATCTGCGCGAACATGCGCACCGGTGCGAGGAGCTGCACCAGGTAGCTGGAGAAGGCGATGTAGGTGCCGAGCGTGATCTCGCCGTTCACCGCGAGCCAGCCACCGATCGCCAACACGCCGACCTGGCCGAACGAAGGGATCGCCTGCAGCAGCGACGAGTACTTCGCCTGGATGTACACGTTGCGTACGCGCGATCGGTACAGGTCGCGCGACGCCTCGGTGAGCGACTCGACCTCGCGATCTTCCTGCCCGAAGCCCTTCACGACGCGCACGCCTGTGACCGACTCGTCGACCACGCCCGCCACCACCCCCGCGTGGTGGAGCGCGTCCCACTGCGCGGGGTACATCGTCGTGCGGAGTCGCAGCGAGATCACGAGCAACGCGGGAATGGCAACCAACGCGACCAACGTGAGTGCGGGCGACAGGAACAGCATCACCACGAGCGACATCACGAGCATGATCAGGTTGCCCGACAGCATCGGCAGGAACGACAGGAGCATCTGCACGAGTTGGAGGTCGGAGCTCGCGCGCGACACGAGTTGTCCGGTGGGGAGCTCGTCGTGGCGCGCGAAGTCGAGGTGCTGGAGCTTCTCGAACAACACGATGCGGAGGTCGTTCTGCACGTCGAGCGCGTACCGCCCACCGATGAAGCGGCGCACGTACGCGAGCACGAACTGCACGAGCCCGAGTCCGACGAACAACACGAGCATGGGTCCGGCCGGGACCGCGTCGATCACCGAGTTGTCGATGATTGAGCGCTCGATCAGGGGCGTGACGACGGTGATGATGGTCGCGCCGATCGCCACACCGAACGCGATGAGCGCGCTCTTCTTGTGCTTCGTGAGGAAGGGCCAGAGCTTCCGCAACCAACCCGCCTCGTTGGCCCCGGTGCGCTGGGTCTCGTCTGCGTCCAGTGCGTCGGGTTGGTCGCGGTCGGTCACCGCGGCGCTTCCTTCGACTGACGGCTCGCCGACTTCGCGGCCATCGCGTCACCGAGTTGATCGAGGGCGCGGCGCACCAGCTCCGGCTCGGCGACGAGCTCGAGGAGTCCGTCGAGCTTCTCGCGCATCGCGTGCTCGGCCGTGCGCATCGTGTCGTGCCCGAGCGGCGTGAGCCCGAGGCGAACCGCGCGCCGGTCGCCGTCGACCGCGGTGCGCTCGAGCAAGCCGCGCTCGACGAGGGTGTCGACGGTGGCCGACACGGTCGGGCGGGCGAGGTCGAGGCGCGACGCCAGCGAACTCGCCCGTTCGTCACCGAGCGCGACCATGGCCAGCAGCCGGTACTGGGGCACCGTGATCTCGGCGCACGAGCGCTCGAGGCGCCGCGCCACCCACGCCAGGGTGAGGATGTCTCGGTCGAGTGCGATCGACGCGTGATCGGCGGACGCGCGCTCGGTGGATGGGGAGGCGGGGGGAGCCGTCATGCTCGAAGCATACCGAACAGTTCGTTGATCTATCTGTTAGGGGTCGACAGCGTTCGACGTGCGGCGCAGCGTGACTGCGGGCGACCAGTTGCCGGTTCCCGCATCACGAGCGCGCGGAGCAAGCCGCCATTCACCGGCGTGTAACCACCACGAAACAACCCCTCTTTACCGTCCAGGGCGATGGTGAGCAGCGAGACGACCCAGCCGCGAGCATCGAGTCCTGCCATGAGCCCGGTCGCAGGTCGTGACGAGGCGATGGTCGACGTCGTGCTGTTGCGATGGCCCGAAGAAGAGGCGCGTCTCGAACGGGTGCGAGCCGGTGGGGCACCGCGATTGCTCCTCGTCGGCGGCGAGGTTGCACCTCCTTCGTCGGTCGATCCACTGGAAGACTGGATCCGCCTCCCCGCTGCCGAAGACGACCTGCGCGCCCGCGTCGCGACGTTGTCGGCCCGAGCGGGCACGGCGCTCGTCGCGCCCACCGTCGATGTCGACGGCCTGCTGCGCTACCGCGGACGCTGGGTGACGTTGTCACCCGTGGAGCGAGCGCTCGCCGCCGCGCTCGTCGACCGGTTCGGCGCGGTGGTCGGACGTGACACGCTGGTGCGGCGGGCCTGGCCGGGCGGAAGCCCCACCCGGAATGCCCTCGACGTGCACATGTTGCGCCTGCGGCGACGCATCGGCAGCCTCGGCCTCGAGGTGCGCACCGTCCGCGCTCGCGGCTACCTGCTCCAGGCGGTGGACGACTCGACCGTCGCCAGCAC
The DNA here is from genome assembly GCA_040509195.1 of Acidimicrobiia bacterium. Classification (GTDB taxonomy): domain Bacteria; phylum Actinomycetota; class Acidimicrobiia; order IMCC26256; family DASPTH01; genus DASUMF01. The sequence goes on along the minus strand of JBEVLJ010000268.1, from coordinate 1,077 downwards.
CTGAGCCACCGCGTCGTCGGCGCCCCGCACCACCTGCGGCCGGTATGAGGTGAGCACCTCGGCGACCAACGCCACTTGGTCGGCGCGCAGCTCGATCCGAGTGCGCCCGCGGGTCATGCGGTGCAGGCGTTGCGCCACCTGGTCGCCGGATCGATAGGCCTGGAGGTCCAGCGCGCCGCCGATCATCGCCAGCCGCTCCGACCACTCTCCGCGCGATTGCTCGGGTGCCAGATCTCGCACCATGGTCGCGGCCGCGCCGTCCGACAGCTCACGGAACGCGCGCACCACCGACCGCTCGACCGTGGGATGGTCGGCGAGGTCGCCGTCGAGGAGCATCTCGAGCCCGGCGTGCGCCGCCGCGCGCGCGGGTCCACGATCCACGCCGGCATCGAGCAATCGGTCGCGCAACGCGACGTTGTGGTCGTTGAACCACTGGGAAGCGTGGAACGCCGCATCGGTGGCGTGGTGGAACGCAACTCCGGCGCCGAGCTCACCGGCAGCCGGGCGGAGCCGAACCCGTGCCATGGCGGCGAGATCCGGGAGCATGCACCCCGCGAAGTAGAGCGGTGGGGCATCGGGGGAGCTGCGCACGGCGACGGCGACATGACCCACGAGGTTCACGGCTGAATCCTACGAGTGTGACTCATGTCCGGAAAACCACGCGGAGTGTTCACAACGACGGTAGGAGTGACGTAGAGTGGCCTCACCAAGGCGCGTACCGCAGAGATGCGGGGGCAGACGGGCGCTTTTGGCAGGGGAGACAGTGATCCAGCGGTGTGATTGGTCGCGTTGCCGCCGGAGAGTCAGAGCGAACCCGACCCCGACCTGATCGATGTCCAGCAACAGTGGATGCGCGCACTCGCGCACCCGGAGTCGAACGAGTCGAACGAAAGGGTTCGTCCCCATGCGTCATATTTTCCGCAAGTCCCGAGTCGCGGCGATCGTCGGTGTGGTTGCCGTCGTGTCTGCCGCGACCATGGCGCTCGTCGCGCCGAGTGCGTTCGGCTCGGATCCTTCCGACGCTCGCGCTGATTTCCACGGTGGCAACGCCACCAACTGTGGCACGGGCAAGAACGG
>JBEVLJ010000267.1:0-2546 GCA_040509195.1 Acidimicrobiia bacterium | reverse complement strand
CCGGACGACCTCGAAGGACTGCAACGCCAATGACCCACGACGTGGTCGTCGTCGGTGGTGGCCCTGCGGGCATCGCCGTCGCGAGCACCTTGCACCGCGCGGGAGTCGACGTGGTGGTGGTCGACGGCGGCGGGCGCACGCGTTCATGGATCGCGCAGAGTGCGCCGCCCGGCACCGACCGCGTCGCGTGCGAATTGGTGGGAGCCTCCGCGTTCGACGCCAACGCGCATCTCCGCGCACTCGGCAGCCGGTCGGCGTGGGGCAACAACCAGCTCGCTCTCACCGACTTCATGTTCAACCCCTTCGGCACGGGGTGGCATCTCGACCGCGGCGCGTTCGACGAGCGATTGATCGACACCGCGGAACACGCGGGCGTCACCGTGATGCGCGGCCACACCGTCGTCGCGAGCGAACGCCGCCCCGACCGCACGTGGACGCTCACCTTCGACGCGGGCGACTCCGCGCGCGCGATCACCGCTCGTGTCGTGTGCGACGCCTCGGGACGACGCGCCACGATCGCGCGCTCCCATGGCGCCACCACTGCACGCGCCGACCAGCTCGTCGCCGTCACGGCCGTCACCGCGCGCGCTGACGACGATGACGACCTCACGTCGACGGTGCAAGCTGTGCCCGACGGCTGGTGGTACACGGCACCCGTGCCGGGCGATCGACGTGCCTTCGCGTTCTTCACCGACGCGGATCGCCTCGATCGGTCGATCACGAAGGACACGGGCACGTACGCGCTGGCCATGCACGCGGCTGATCACGTTGCCGCGCTCGCGCCGGACATGGCGACATCGACCGAGACGCGCCAGCCGTCGGTGTACGCCGCGGGGACGCGCGCGTTGTCGTCGGTCGTGGGACCCGGTTGGATCGCGGCCGGCGACGCCGCGGCCACGTTCGACCCGCTGTCGTCGCAAGGGATCCTCACCGCGCTGCTCACCGGCCGCGAGGGCGCACACACGATCCTGCGTCTCCTCGAGGACGACCGGGCGGCGAGCCGAGCCGCCGCGGCGCGCGACTACACCGGCACCTGGGATCGCGTGATCGACGAGTACGACCGGGAGCACGCCGCGTGGTTCGCCGCCGAGCACCGCTTCGGCGACCGCCCGTTCTGGGCGCGACGCCGCACCCGCACCGCCGCCTGACCGAACTGATGTGAGAGTCGTTCTCATTCCTAGTACGGTGGCGCCATGCGCGCTCGCCCCCGACGTCGGCCCGCCGCCGCGCTCGTGGCCGCCTGCGTCGTCGCGGGCGTGGCATTCGCCCTCCCGGCGAGCCGTGCCGCAGCACGAACCACGTCGCCGATGCCGGTGGTCGCGGGCTTCTACCCCGTGGCGTGGGCCGCGCAGCAGGTCGGCGGCAACCGGGTGAAGGTGGCGAACCTCACGCCCGTCGGTGCCGAGCCGCACGACCTCGAGCTCACCACCGACCAACGCGATGCGATCGACGACGCCAAGGTCGTGTTCGTGATGGGCCGCAAGTTCCAGCCCGCGGTCGAAGCCGCCGCCGCCCAGCGCGACGGACGCACCGTCGTGCTGCTCGACCACCTCGGCCTCGGGAGCTCCGGCGCGCTCGCCCAGGATCCACACGTGTGGCTCGACCCGACGTTGATGCTGGGCATCGTCGACCAGGTGGAGCACGCCTTGGCCGACGCGAGCCCGCCCGATCGCGCCGCGTTCGCGCAACGCGCCGACGCGCTGCGCGCCGAGCTCGCGGCACTCGACACGCGGTTCCGCGACGGCCTCGCCGACTGCCGTCGCGACACGATCGTCACCTCGCACGAGGCGTTCGGTCACCTGGCGCACGCGTACGGGTTGCACCAAGAGGGCGTCGCCGGAATCTCCCCCGACGGCGAGCCCGACGCCAGACGCCTCGCAGCCCTCGCCGACCTCGCGCGCACGCGTGGCGTGACCACGGTGTTCACCGAGCGCCTCGTGTCGCGGCGCCTGGCGCGGACGCTCGCACGCGAGGCCGGCGGTCTCCGCACCGTCGTGCTCGATCCGCTCGAGGGCCTCACCGCGAAGGAACGGGCCGGCGGGGACGACTACCTCAGCGTGATGGGCACGAACCTGGTGAAGCTGCGCGCCGCGCTCGACTGCCCCTGAGCACGCGGCTCAACGGCAACGTTCGCAGCGGCCGATGAGGTCGAGGCGGTGGTGATCGGCCGCGAAGCCGTTCGTGCTCGCGACGCGCGTCAACGCACGATCGAGTTCGGCTTCGAGCCCGTCCGACACGGTGAAGTCGCGCACCACCCCGCACCGCGAGCACACGAGGTGGTGGTGGTGACGCTCGGTGAGCGCTTCGTCGAGCTCGTAGCGCGCGTGTTCATCCGACGTGACGATCCGGTGCACCACGCCGGCTTGCTCGAACACCACCAGGTTGCGGTACGCGGTGGAGATCGCGAGACGGTCGTCGCCGGCCACGATCTCCGCGATCGTGAGCGGCGCGTCGGCGTTCGCGAGCACGCCGATCAACGCTTCACGGCTCCGGGTGTAGCGCTGGTCCGCGTCTCGCATGCGTTCGGCGGCGAGATGGTGCGGATC
>JBEVLJ010000266.1:0-2603 GCA_040509195.1 Acidimicrobiia bacterium | reverse complement strand
TGGTCGACGCGGGGGCCGTCGTGCACGTGGTGGCGCCTGAGGTTGGCGACGAGGTGCGCGCGATGGCGGACGACGGTGTGGTCATGCTGCACGAGCGTTCGTTCGAGCCTGCCGATCTCGACGACGCGTGGCTCGCGACCACGGCCACGGGTGTGCCCGCGGTCGACGCCGCAGTGTTCGCGGCGGGCGAGGCGCGTCGGGTGTGGGTGAACTCCGCGGACGACCCGGCGAACTGCTCGTTCACGCTGATGTCGGTCGTGCGGCGCGGCGACATCGTCGTCACGATCGGTACCGGCGGCCGCAGCCCGGCGTTGGCCACCTTTCTGCGTCGGAAGTTCGGCGACGAGCTCGGCCCGGAGTACGACACCCTGCTCGAGCTCCTCTCGGAGGCCCGGGAATCCATTCGTGCGAGCGGCCGTTCCTCCGAAGAGCCGGATTGGCAGCAGGCGCTCGATTCCGGCATGCTCGACCTGATCCGCGCCGGTCGCGTGGACGATGCCAAGGAGCTGCTGCGCGCATGTCTCTCCTCGTAGTCGGGCTCAACCACCGCACGGTGCCGGTGGCGCTGTTGGAGCGGCTGTCGGTTGCACCCGACGCGCTGCCCAAGGCGTTGCACGCGTTGACCCGGCGTGAACACCTCGCCGAGGCCGTGCTCGTGAGCACGTGCAACCGCACCGAGGTGTACGCGCACGCCACGCTGTTCCACCCGGCGATGCAAGACGTGCGCGACTTCCTCGCCGACGTGTCGGGCGTCGACCCCGACGAGTTCGCCGACCTGCTGTACGCCTACCACGACGACGCCGCGGTGTCGCACCTCTTCGGTGTGGCCGCCGGGCTCGACTCGATGATCATCGGCGAGGGCGAGATCCTCGGCCAGGTGCGCGAGGCGTGGCTCGTCGCCGAGCGTGAGGGCGCCAGCGGTCCACTGTTGGATCGCACGTTCCGCCAGGCGATCGAAGTGGGCAAGCGGGCGCGCACGGAGACGGCGATCGGTCGTCACGCGGTGTCGGTGTCGTCGGCCGCGGTGGCGTTGGCCACCGACAAGCTGGGCACGTTGGATGACCGGCGGGTGTTGGTGCTGGGTGCGGGCGACATGGGCCAGGGCATGGTGCTCGCGCTGGCCGGCGCCGGTGTGCGCGAGATCGTGGTCGCGAACCGCACGTTCGAACGCGGCGAGGAGCTCGCGGCGCGTGTGGGCGGCCGTGCGATTCCGTTCGACGGTGTGGCCGACGCGCTCGTGGAGTGCGACGTGTTGTTGGTGTCGACCGGCGCGCCGGATGTGTTGGTGGAACGTGCGGATCTCGAGCGCGTGATGTCGCTTCGTGATGGTCGGGCGTTGTTGGTGGTCGACATCGGCGTGCCGCGCAACATCGACCCTGGCGCGGGCGAGGTGTTCGGTGTCGCGCTGCTCGACATCGACGACCTGCGCGCGTTCGGCGAGCAGTCGTTGGCGCAACGTCGCCAGGAGATCGGCAAGGTGCGCGACCTCATCGCGGACGAGATCGACCGTCACCGGGTGGAGCGCTCCGCGCGCGAGGTTGCACCGTTGATCACCGCGCTGCGAGCCAACGCGGAAGACGTGCGGCTGGTGGAGCTCGAGCGGTCTCGGGCGATGTTGGATCAGCTCGACCCCAACACCCGTGCCACGGTCGAGGCCCTCACGCAGGCGTTGGTGAACAAGCTGCTCCACGAGCCGACCGTGCGGTTGAAGGACGCCGCCGGCACCGCCCGCGGCGAGCTGTACGCCGACACGCTGGTGGAGTTGTTCGGGTTGACGGCGGCCGAGCCGGAGCCCGACCCCGATCCCGAGAGCTGATGCTGCGCATCGCGACGCGCGGCAGTGCTTTGGCGCGCTGGCAAGCCGATCGAGTCGCGGCGTTGCTCGGTGCCAGTGGTGAAGCGAGCGTCGAGATGGTGGTCGTGTCGACGAGCGGCGACCAACGGCGCGACGTGCCCATCCACGCCATGGGTGGCACGGGCGTGTTCGTGAAGGAAGTGCAAGACGCGGTGCTCGACGGTCGCGCCGACATCGCGGTGCACTCCGCGAAGGACCTTCCCGCGGTCACGGCTGACGGGTTGATGCTCGCGTGCGTTCCCGAGCGCGCCGATGTGCGCGACGCGATGATCGGGTCGACGCTGGAAGCGCTGCCTGAAGGTGCGCGCGTCGCGACCGGATCGGTGCGCCGACGCGCGCAGCTCGCCGCGGTGCGTCCCGATCTCGAGTTCGCGGAGTTGCGCGGCAACATCGACACGCGCTTGGCGAAGGCGGTCGACTTCGACGCGATCGTGTTGGCGTGTGCGGGGTTGGACCGTCTCGGGTTGGGTGACCGGATTGCCGAGCGGCTCTCCACCGACGTGATGTTGCCGATGGTCGGGCAAGGCGCGCTCGCAGTGGAGTGTCGAGCCGACGACAGGTCGACACTCGACGCGCTGGCGAAGGTCAACGACGACACGATCCAGCGCGCGTTGACCGCCGAGCGCGCGTATCTCGCCGAGCTCGGCGGTGGGTGCACGCTGCCGTGCGCCGCGTACGCAACCGTCGACGGCAACGACATCGTCATCGATGCATTGCTCGCCGCGCCCGACGGCCCTCCGATCGTGCG
>JBEVLJ010000265.1:0-2689 GCA_040509195.1 Acidimicrobiia bacterium | reverse complement strand
AGGCGCTCGGTGGGATCCGCGACCTGCTCGAGCTGATGGCGGGCTTCGAGACCGCGGCCGCCGAAGGCATCGGCCACACGGTCGAGGTGATGCTCGAACACACCGGGTATCTCGCGGAGCTCGAAGCGGAGCGGTCGATCGAGGCGCGCGGTCGCATCGAGAACCTGCAGGAATTCGTCGGTGTGTGCCGCGAGTTCGACGCAGCGCTCGATGCGGGCGACGTGTCGGGGCTGCCCGGCATCGCCGGGGTGGGCACGGCCAACGAGACCGGCGACGTGACCATCCCGTCGGGGTTGGCGCGCATCGAGGCGTTCCTCGAAGCCATCTCGCTCGTCACCGACATGGACGAGAGCGGCGAGGAGCAGAGCGCGGTCACGTTGATGACGTTGCACTCCGCCAAGGGGCTCGAATACCCGATCGTGTTCATGACCGGCCTCGAAGACGGTGTGTTCCCGCACGTGCGCGCGCTCGGCGATCCCGACGAGCTCGAAGAGGAACGGCGTCTGTGTTACGTGGGCATCACGCGGGCGCGTGAGCGGCTCTACCTGTGTCACGCGTGGAGCCGCATGCTGTTCGGCAGCACCGACTACTACCCGCCGAGCCGCTTCCTCTCGGAGATCCCCGAGGAGCTGGTGCGCGTGCTCGGCGAGCGGCGGTCGAGCGCGAGCCGCGACCCGCAGCGCCATCGCGACGAGGTCGCGTCGGCCGCGATGGCGGCCGGCCGCTCGTACAACAGTCGCGGTGGTGGCAACCTCGGCGGCGGCCCGCGTCCCGCGGTCACCACCACTGGCGCACGCGGTGCAGAACGTGTGGGCCTGCGCATCGGCGACGATGTCACCCACGAGAAGTTCGGCGAAGGTGTCGTGCTCGAGCTGTTCGGCGACGGCGACAAGACCGAAGCCCTCGTCAACTTCCGCGGCGCGGGCGAGAAGCGACTCCTCCTCGCGTGGGCGCCGCTGCACAAGGTCGAGCACTGACGACTGAAGCGTGGTGCTCCGTCAGTCGGTGACGCGCTGGCCGAGCATGAAGCGATGGCCGTCGGGCGACTCGAGCGCGAACTCGCGCATGCCCCACGGCTCGGTGCGGACCTCCTTCGGCATCGCTGCGCCGGCGGCGACGGCGCGCTCGTAGAACGCGTCGACGTCGTCGACCTGGAGGTACGACACGTAGCGGTGGTCGCCGAGGTCGCGCGCCTCGATCGCCTCGGGACACGTCCCGAGGCGGAACACGACGGCATCGAGCTTGCAGAACACCCAACCACCGATGTCGGTGTTGTCCGTGCCGAGCACGTCGCGGTACCACTCGGCCGAGCGTGCGGCGTCGTGTACAGCGAGCACGGGGTCGGATCCGTTGAGCCGCATCCCGACATTCTCTCGCGCCGCCGAGCCGCGTGCGAGCGGTCAGCCGGTCGCGGCGCTCGGCGGCGGTTCTTTCCGACGGAGATCGACGAGCAGGATGTCGTTGCCGCCCTTGATGTGCTCCACCTCGGTGGCGTAGCGGGCGAGGTCGGTCGTCTTCAATCGGTCGCCGTTGCAGTCGACGAACGACTTCCCTTCGTTCTTGATGTTGACCCGGCAATCCTTGGTGTTCGGCACCACGTTCGACAGCGCCACCACCTTGCCGTCCTCGAGCGCGAACAGGATGCTGCGATCACCGCCGAACGGGTCGGCCACGTAGTACGGGCCCTCGTCCTTCAGGTTGGCCCTGATGCTTCCCACCGCTCCGGCCGGGAACGGCTTGTACTCCTTCGGGCTCCCACCTTGGCGGGTGGCGATCAGGAGGACCGCGGCGATCAGCAGCCCGGCCACGACCACGAGCAATGTGGCGAAGACGAGGATCTTGGTGTCTTCTCGTGACGGTGCCATGAATCCCCCGGTGTAGGGCGCGGCGGTCGAAACTATCGAGTCGAGCGGCGAAATCCAGGCCACGGTTTGTGATCGCGGGCGCCATCGACCACCATTCATCGGCGCTCCGCCATCTTCTGGCGAGCGCACTCTCACAACCGACGAGCACGAAGAGGCGACGCGGGTGGATCTGTTCGAGTATCAGGGCAAGCAACTGTTCGCGCGCTATGGGATCCCGGTCTCACCCGGCACCGCCGTCACCACGGTGGAGGAAGCCGTCGAGGCCGCCGACGCACTCGGCTACCCCGTGGTGGTGAAGGCCCAGGTGTTGGTGGGCGGGCGCGGCAAGGCGGGCGGCGTGAAGCTGGCCACGAACACGGCCGAGGCCCGCGAGCACTCCGAGAACATCCTTGGCATGGACATCAAGGGTCACACCGTCAACGTGATCTGGATCGAGAAGGCGAGCGACATCGCGGCCGAGTACTACGCCTCGTTCACCCTCGACCGTGCCGCCAAGCTGCACCTCGGCATGCTCTCCGCCGAAGGTGGCGTGGAGATCGAGCAGGTCGCCGAGGAGAACCCCGACGCGATCGCCAAGATCCATGTGAATCCGGTCGACGGACTCAGCGAGGAAGCGTGCCGCGCGTGGGTCGAGTCGGCGAACCTCGACCCGTTGGCGGTCGACGGCGCGGTCGACATCTTGTTGAAGCTCTACACCGCGTACGTCGACGGTGACGCCGACCTCGCGGAGATCAACCCGCTCATCCTCACCCCCGACGACCGCGTACACGCGCTCGACGCGAAGGTCACGCTCGACGACAACGCGGTGTTCCGTCACCCCGACT
>JBEVLJ010000264.1:0-5334 GCA_040509195.1 Acidimicrobiia bacterium | reverse complement strand
GGCGTGGTTGGCGCAACGTCTCCACCTGGTGCCGCGACGGTTCGGCCTTCCCCGCCTCACCCGCGCGTCGTTGCGCACACCGCTGGTCGCCGACGCTCACGCCGACACGTTCTTGTTCACCGGATGCGTGATGGACGCGTGGCAACGCGATGTGCACCGAGCTGCACTGCGGGTGATGCGGGCGACCGGCGCACGGGTCGGGCTCCCGGGTTCCGGCGGCGCATGTTGCGGCGCGCTCCACGTACATGCGGGGCGCGTGAAGCAGGCCCGACGACTCGCCCGGCGGGTCATCCGATCGCTGCCGACGGCCGGTGCGGTCGTCGTCGGCAGCGCGGGATGCGGTGCTGCCATGAAGCACTACGGCGAGCTGCTCGACACCGACGAAGCGCGTGCCTTCTCGGCTCGCGTGTTCGACTTCTCGGAATGGGTCGCGACGCAACCGTCGCTCCCGCTGCACCACAGCGATCAGCCGGTGGTGATCCAAGACCCGTGTCACCTCCGCCACGTGCAACACGCCGAGAACGCGGTGCACACGCTCTTGAGCCGGGGTTACCCGTGCCGCCCCGTTGACGACGAGGGCCTGTGTTGCGGCGCGGGTGGCGCGTATGCGGTGTGGCAACCGCGCCTGGCAGGGCTGATCAGGGACCGCAAGGTGGCAGCGATCCGCAATGCCGCCACTGGCACCGGCGCCGCGCCGCTGGTCGCATCGGCGAATCCTGGGTGCGCGATGCATCTCGGCGCGGGTGGGCTCGACGTGCGCCACCCGGCGGAACTGCTCGCCGATCTGCTCCTCGAGGAACGCCTCGTCACCGATTCCGAAGCGTCGAAAGGACCTGACCATCGTGCGTGACGCCGAGCACATCGTGGAACGCCTCCGTTCCCTGGAAGAAGAGCTGCGCGACCTCGCCTTCGAACGTCTGCGCGCCGCGGCCGAAGACGGCGACGCCGACGCGCTCGCCGACGAGAAGAAGGTGCTGCAGGCCCGCCGCGCCATCGAGCGAGCCATCGTCGCCCTCGGCGGTCGCGACGCAGACGGCTTCGACTGAAGACGATGCTTCAGACTGCCTGATTCAGCTGGTCGATCAACATGCGCAGGCGCGACCAACCGCGGCGGTCGAAGCGGAACGAGATCCGCGCGAGGTCGATGTGGTCGTCGTCGGCATGCTCTGCGGGCGTTGCCTCGATCGCGGTCAACTCGCCGCGCACGATGATGTCGGCGAACTCCTCGGAGAGCAGCGCCAGCGTCTCGTCGCCGAGGGGGCGCTCCATGCGCAGGACGAGGTCGCCGTCGACGAAGCGCTGCGAGTGGTAGTTGCGGTAGAAGTCGAGCGCGTGCGCGACCGCATCGTCGACCCGATCGGTGACGTGCAGCAGGTTCAGGTCATGCTCGGAGATGTAGGTGGGCAGCAACTCCTGCTTCACGAACTCGAGCCACTCGTGCCAGTAGCTTCCGCCCGGCGTGTCCAGCAGGATCACCGGCGCCGACTGCGCCTTGCCCGTCTGCAACAACGTGAGCAATTCGAACGCCTCGTCGAGCGTGCCGAACCCGCCCGGGAGCAGCACGAACGCGTCGGACTCCTTGATGAACTCCAGCTTGCGGGTGAAGAAGTAGCGGAAGTTCACGAGCTTCGGGTCGCCATCGAAGAACTGACTGGTCGTCGACTCGAACGGCAACTTGATGCTCACGCCGAACGAGCGCTCCGGGCCCGCGCCTTCGATGCCCGCCTCCATGATCCCGGGACCGGCGCCGGTGATCACCATCCAGTCGCGTTGTGCGAGCGCGGCCGCGACGTCGCGTGCCGCCAGATAGAGCGGGTCGTCGGCACGCGTGCGCGCGGACCCGAAGATGGCCACCTTGCGTGCTGAACGATACGGAGCGAACACGTGGAACGCGTGACGCATCTCCTTCAGCGCGGCGCTGGCGATCTTGAGGTCACCCCGGTCGGCCCGGTCGCGTCCGAGCCGCAGCGCGGAGGCGACGAGCTCGAACACGAGGTCGGCGTCGTCGGGATCTGCGACCTGGTCCACCATCTCGGCGACGGCCGCGTCGAGTCCGGCATCACCCGTTCGATAGCGGGGGAGCCGTTCCATCGCGAGGGTCAGGCCGACGCGAGCAACGGCGCGGCGAGCTCCGCGAGCGACGTCTGCGGTCGTGCACCGAGGTGACTGATCACTTCGGCGGCGGCCAACGCGGCCAAGCGCCCGGCCGTGCCCAGATCGAACCCGTTGGTGAGCCCGTACAGGAAGCCGGCCGCGAAGAGGTCGCCGGCACCCGTGGTGTCGACCACCTGCGACACGGGATGCGCGTCAATCACATGCACCTCGTCGCGCGTCACGATCACCGCGCCCTTCTCGCTTCGGGTCAGTGCTGCGATCTCGACGCGCCGAGCGACGTGTTGCAGCGCGTCGTCGAACGAGTCGACCTGGAACAGCGAGGTGATCTCGGCCTCGTTTGCGAAGAGCACATCGACGTCCATCTCGATCAGCTCGCGGAACTCGTCGCGGTGCCGATCAACGCAGAACGAGTCGGACAGCGTGAACGCCACCCGGTTCCCTGCGGCGTGCGCGGTGCGCGCGGCGCGCTTGAAGGCATCCTTGGCGTCGGGCTCGTCCCAGAGGTAGCCCTCGAGGAACAGCACCTGCGCCCGCTGGATCAGATCGGCGTCCAGCTCGTTCGGACCCAACAACGACGACGCACCGAGAAACGTGTTGAGGGTGCGCTCAGCGTCGGGCGTGACCAAGATCAGGCAACGGCCCGTGGGTTCGACGCCCTGCGCAGGGGGGGTGATGAACTCCACGCCGGCGGCGCGGATGTCGTGACCGAACACCGCACCGAGCTGATCGTCGTTGACCCGACCGATGAAGGCCGACGAGCCGCCGAACGACGCGATGCCCACCATCGAGTTGGCCGCCGATCCACCCGAGATCTCCGCACCCGGGCCCATCGCGGAGTAGAGCTCTTCCGCGCGCTCGGCGTCGATCAGGGCCATCGAGCCCTTCTCGAGGCCGTACTTCGCGATGAAGTCGTCGGTCTCGTGGCTGAGCACGTCGACGAGTGCGTTTCCGATTCCGACGACATCGAGGCGGCTCATGCGGGGGCTCCGTGACGTGTGGCACCGATGGTGACTGCGGTTCCGGCTGATGCGCCGTGATCGTGATCCACGTCGGCCGGGCGAAGGCGCCGTCCCACCGTCGTCACGCGCCCGTAGAGCGTGGTGCGCTGCTCGAGCGGCCGGCCGAGTGGGTCGACGATGGCGTGGAAGTCGCCGTCGTCGAGCTCCTGGCCGTGGCTCGCGCCCGCCGCGCGCGAGATGTTCTCGTCCATCAACGTGCCGCCGAGGTCGTTGCAGCCCGCGAGCAGGGCTTGGCGCGCGCCGTCGAGCCCGGCTTTCGGCCACGACACCTGCACGTTGTCGATCCACCCGTGGTACGCGATGCGTCCGGTCGCGTGCAGCAACACCAGCTCGCGCATCGTGGGGCCACGGCGCGACTTCTGCTGCAGGTAGATCGGGCTGCCCATGTGCACGAACGGCAACGGCACGAACTCGGTGAAGCCGCCGGTCTCCTTCTGCAACGCACGCGTGCGCACGAGATGGTTCGCCACGTGCACCGGGCGTTCCACGGAGCCGAACATGATCGTGACGTTCGATCGGAGGCCCACCTGGTGCGCGAGGCGGTGCGCTTCGAGCCACTCCTCGGTGTTCACCTTGTCGGGGCAGATGATGGCGCGCACGTCGTCGTCGAGGATCTCGGCCGCGGTGCCGGGCAACGTGGAGAGCCCTGCATCCTTCGCCAGCGCGAGGTAGTCGCGCAGCGGCATGTCGAGCCGTCGCGCGCCTTCGGTGACTTCGAGCGCGGTGAAGCCGTGCAGGTGGATCGTGGGTGCGACTTCTTTCACCGCGCGAGCGACGGAGAGGTAGTACTCGCCGTCGAAGTCGGGGTGGATGCCGCCTTGCAGACACACTTCGGTCGCGCCGCACTCCACCGCCTCGACCACACGGCGCTGGATCTCTTCGAGGTCGAGGAGATACGGGGTGCCGCGTAGGTTGAGCGACAGCGGGCCCTTCGAGAACGCGCAGAACTTGCACTTGAACGTGCAGATGTTCGTGTAGTTGATGTTGCGGGTGCGTACGAAGGTGACGACGTCGCCGACGGTGTCGCGGCGCAACTGGTCGGCCACCTCGGCCACGCGGGCGACGTCGCTCCCGCGGGCGGTGAGCAGCGTGACGATCTCGTCGACGCCGACCTCCTCGCCGGCTTCGACGCCGTCGAGCACCTCCATCACCGGCGAGCGGAGCGCGGCACTCGGTCGGGGCGCTGCCGGCCCGGCGGGAAGGAGCACCGGCGGCGCGTCCTCGCCACCCGCGGCCCAGTCGTCGTCGCGGGCAAGGCCTTCGAGATCAGAGAGCACCTGCACCGGGAATCGCACCTCGGGGTGCAACCACTGCTCGGGATCGGTGACGTACTCGGGGTACACGGTGAGTCGAGGCGCAAGAGTCTTGCCGGCGCGCTCGGTGGCGTCGCACAGCGCGTCGAGCGCGGGCCAGGGGCGCTCGGGGTTCACGTGGTCGGGCGTGACGGGAGAGACGCCTCCCCAGTCGTCGATGCCGGCGTCGACCAACGCGACGAGCTCGTCGGGCTCGGAGAGATTCGGCGGCGCCTGGATGTGCATGCCGGCGTCGAGGATCATGCGGGCCGCCGCGATGGACCACAGGAACTCGTCGGGTGGGCACGCGAGCATCTTCGCCATCGACGTCCCGACCTTGGGCAGGAAGTTCTGGACGATCACTTCCTGCACGTGCCCGTGGCACGCGTGCGAATCGCGGATCGCGAGCAACGCCTCGATGCGCTCGTCGCGTGTCTCGCCGATGCCGACGAGGATGCCGGTGGTGAACGGCACGTGGGCGCAGCCCGCCGCATCGAGCGTGGCCAATCGACGTTCGGGTGTCTTGTCGGGTGCGCCGGCGTGCGGTCCACCGGGCTCGGCCAGTCGGGCCGCGAGCGTCTCGATCATCATCCCTTGCGACGGTGACACCGCACGCAGCTGCTCGAGTTCCGTTTGGGTGAGCGCGCCAGCGTTGGCGTGGGGGAGCAGGCCGGTCTCCTCGAGCACGGCGCGGCAGGCGGCGGCCAGGTAGTCGACGGTGGAGGCGAAGCCCTGGGCGGCCAGCCACTCGGCGGCGACCGGGTAGCGCTCCTCTGGCGCTTCGCCCAGCGTGAACAGGGCTTCCCGACAGCCCTGCTCGGCGCCGCGGCGTGCGATCTCCACCACCTCGTCGATCGTGAGGTAGGGCGCGTCGAGGCGGGCCGGCGGCTTGGCGAAGGTGCAGTAGC